>JALOPY010000293.1 GCA_025453735.1 bacterium
CGAGATTGTTATTATCGGTATCGCTATGTAGAATTTGATTTTCATGGCATATAAAATAGTTTATTTAACGGTTAAAATCAATAGAAAAATAAAAATTATGCATGAATTAAAATTACCTTGACTGTTATAATTGATAGTGTTATATTTAGGGGCGATTGAAATGCAGTTCTTGATTGAATCGATTATTCAAATTTAAACAACTTTTTTTATCTACAAAGAGTATGTCGAACAGCTATTGGAATAATATCCTCGAGAAAAATGGCAAACATCTGGGCAATTTGGACAATATTCTCAAAAAGGTGCCCTTCTTTAAAGAGCTCAAGAAGAGCGAATTGCGCGAGTTTAAACGGATCATTCACCAGCGATTTTATAAAAAAAATGAGATCATTTTTTATGAAGGTGAGCCAGGAGTAGGAATGTATGTAATCGAGCAGGGCAAAATTGGCATCTACAAAAATTTCGATGAAAAGGCGCGAGAAGAGCTTGCATCGCTTTTGCCTGGCGAATTTTTCGGAGAGATGGCACTGCTGGATGAATCCGCCCGCTCGGCAACTGCGATCGCCCTCGAAAACTCAACCATCCTCGGCGTGTTTCGACCCGATCTGTTCGATTTGATCAATCGAAATCCCCGGCTGGGCAACAAAATTTTATTGCGACTGTCGCAACTGATTGCCGAACGGTTGCGGCTGAGCAATAACGAAAATCAAGAACTCAGACTCCAATTAGATAATTCTTTGATGATTCGATGAAAGATACTTTTCAATCACAATTGAACGGCTCCAATTCAAGCCTTGACCATCAGCTCGTCATTCTGCTCAACAAGCAACTCTTGAAGAAAATAGCAAAATTTATTTTTGCGATTGCGCTGGGCGCTGTATTGGTACTGGTATTTCCCTTTATTAAATCGTTGCTCAGTCCGATGATCGTGTGTCTCGTATTAACCATGTTATTAAATCCATTGGTCGATCGGATGGAAAATATCGGCATCAACCGGGGCTCTGCCATTATCATCATTTTCCTGGTTGTTGGCGGAATTATCTTTCTGAGCATCAAGCTCCTGACTCCTGGAATAACTCAACAAATTCAATCGGTTTCCAAAGGCTTGGAAAACAAAGACACCGAATCGATCATTGCGAACTTGCAAATCACGCTAACGAAGCAAATTCCTATTTTAAAAAATCCAGCACTTGCTCGACAGGTTAGCGAAAAACTCCATCTGCTGTTCACATCATTATTTGGAAAAATCATCGAGATCATACTGAATATTCTGGCTTCATTTACATTGATCATCATCGTTCCATTCATTACTTTCTTTTTGCTCAAAGACGGTCGCACTATCAAAAAGGCGTTGATTCAATTGGTGCCGAACCGCTATTTTGAGATGTCGCTAAGTCTGCTGCATAAGACAGGCTTGCAACTGGGCAGATATATTCGGGGGCAATTGCTCGTGTCATCGATCGTTGGAACACTTTCAATCATTGGCTTATATACATTGGGCATTCCTTACTTTTTCATTATCGGCGCTATCGCCGGCATGGCTAATATGATTCCCTATTTCGGGCCCATCGTTGGCTCGATCCCGGGCGTCTTGGTTGCGATCATGGAAAAAGGCACGATGGAAGCGGTGATCGGAGTCATCATCGTGTTTGCCCTGGTTCACTTGCTGGACAATATTCTTATTTCACCGATTATTGTATCTCGAAGCGTCCACCTTCATCCATTATTAGTCATCATCGTCATTATAATCGGCAGCAATGTGGCTGGCATCGTGGGCATGTTAGTCGCGGTTCCAGTTTTTGCCGTCCTGCAAGTAATCGTCAAAGAAATCATCTGGAGTTTTCAAAATTATCGTCTCAATGGTTAGCTGGGCTAAAACAATTGTGTAAGGAAAATCAACGCATGAGAAAAAAAATTCGGGTCGCGCTGCTCTTCGGAGGAAAATCGGCCGAGCATGAAGTGTCACTGCAATCCGCTCGCAGCGTCTATGAAGCGATCGATAAAACCAAATATGAAATCGTTTTGATCGGAATCGACAAGCAGGGGCATTGGCATCTCAATGAAGCGTCGCATTTTTTGCTCCATGCCGAAAATCCCCGGCTGATCGCTTTGAACAAATCCAGCGAGCATGTCGCGCTTGTTCCCACGCAAGGCAAAAATGAGCTGGTAAGCCTTTCGAACCATCACACCCTGGGACCGATCGATGTTGTTTTTCCGATTCTTCACGGGCCTTATGGCGAAGATGGAACGATCCAGGGATTACTGAAATTATTCAATGTCCCGTTTGTCGGCGCCAGCGTACTCGGATCTGGAATTGGCATGGATAAAGATGTGATGAAACGATTGCTGCGCGATGCTGGTCTGCCAATCCCAAAATTTTTGTCCTTTTCCAGTCATGATCAGAAAAATATTAATTTCGACCAAATCAAAAAACAGCTTGGCATCCCCTGTTTTGTCAAACCCGCAAATATGGGATCTTCTGTTGGGATTCACAAAGTCAAAAACGAATCTCAATTTTTTCCCGCGATTGCCGATGCCTTTCAATACGATCACAAGATTTTGATTGAAGAATACATCAAAGGAAGAGAAATAGAAGTATCAGTCCTGGGCAATGAAGGCCCGATTGCATCCATTCCTGGCGAAATTATCCCCCAGCATGAATTTTATTCCTATAATGCAAAATACATCGACGAAAAAGGCGCGATCCTGAAAATTCCAGCAGAGCTTCCAGCAGAAACAATAAAAGCCCTTCAAGAGATAGCTATTCAGGCGTATCAAGTTCTTTGTTGTGAAGGCATGGCTCGCGTGGATTTCTTTTTGAGAAATGATAGCGAAATATTTATCAGTGAGCTAAATACGATTCCCGGGTTTACGAAAATCAGCATGTACCCGAAGCTGTGGGAAGCCAGCGGCATCTCCTACTCCGAGCTGATCGACAGGCTGATCAAGCTCGCGCTGGAACGAGCGGAACGGGAAAATAATCTGAAAATTTCTTTTGAAATGTAGCTTCATTATTTCCTCTTTAGAGGCACGATTTTCATGGATCTCATTACAATCGAACATTTTATTTTAGAGCGTCAGCAACAAGGCTTTCCTTCTGCAACAGGTGATTTTACGCAATTATTGTATGACATCACGTTTGCCGCAAAGATTATTTCTCGTGAGGTGAATAAAGCTGGTCTTGTCGAAATACTTGGCAAAACCGGGAGAAAAAATATTCAGGGCGAGCAGGTGCAGAAATTAGATGAGTTTGCCGATGGCGTCATCCAGCGAGCGATGGACCACACCGGGCGTCTCTGCGCCATGGCATCCGAAGAAGTCGAAGACGTCATTTTGATTCCCAAAAAATACAAGTGTGGCAAATACGTTTTGTTATTTGATCCATTAGATGGCTCCTCAAATATCGATGTCAACGTGAGTGTCGGTTCGATTTTTTCCATTCATCGGAAAATATCTGATAAACGACGCGGCAGTCTGGAAGACTGCTTGCAGCCGGGTTATAAGCAAATCGGGGCTGTTTATGTTGTTTACGGATCATCGACCATGATGGTTTATTCCACCGGCGATGGCGTGCATGGCTTTACCCTCGATCCCAGTGTTGGTGAATTTTTGCTCTCTCATGAAAATATCAAGATTCCGGAGAACGGCAATCTTTACAGCGTTAATGAAGGGAATTATCATTACTGGGGTGATGGCGCCCGTAAATTTATTGATTACCTGAAAAGCAAATCAAATCACGCGGGCAAGCCCTATTCGTTGCGCTACATTGGCTCCATGGTGGCAGACCTGCATCGCACGCTGCTCAATGGCGGAATTTTCCTGTACCCCCTGGATTATAAAAATCCGGAGCAGCCTTCCGGAAAATTACGTTTACTTTATGAAGCCGCGCCAATGGCGTTCATCTTCGAGCAAGCCGGCGGCAGAGCCAGCGATGGATACCGAAACATTACCGAGATTCAGCCAACTGAGTTGCACGAAAGAACACCGTTGATTATCGGGAGCAAGTCAGATGTCGATTTAGCGGAACAATTTATTCAGGGAAAAAGTTAAGGGATTCGGATTTGGGTATTGGGGATGGGGTATGGGAATTGGAAACGTTTATCTGGACCTGAAAAAAAACAATGAACGATTAAAACTGTTAGGAGATTCAAGATCACATGAACAAACAAGATCCGGCGCTGCGCATCATGCCGATGCCAAAAGATACCAATCGATACGGGACTGTTTTTGGCGGTGTTATTTTGTCATATCTCGATATTGCTGGAGCATTGGAAGCGAGAAAAACCGCTCCGATGAACTATGTTACCGTGGCAATGAATAAAGTTGAATTTCACCAGCCAGTTTTTGTGGGTGACCAGGTTTCATTTTACACCAGGACGATCCGAATCGGAAAAACTTCGATCACAGTCGCTGTCGATGTCGTCGCCAGCCGATATGATAATCCTGATGAGCACGTCCAGGTGACTTCGGCAGAGATTACATACGTTGCTGTTGATGAAAATCGGAAACCTATGTTGATTACAGCAGCCGGTGTTCAGTAGGCAGTCTTCAGTCCGCAGTCCACAGTCTTCAGTTCTCAGTCTGCTGATTCAAGACTTTAAACAGACGACTGCCAATTGCCGACTGATGACTGAAAAATATGGAGAAAAAAAATGATCAAACATATCAACAATCGCATCATCGAATTGGTACTGGGGGACATTACGGAAATGGAAACCTACGCCATCGTTAATGCTGCTAACGACCAATTAATTCTCGGC
>JALOPY010000294.1 GCA_025453735.1 bacterium
TTGTGGGTGGCTTGTTAGAATGAAATTTTGAATTTAAAAATTGAATTTCATAATATCAGATTGTGGTAATTTATCAAATAAATTCAAGGAGGATAATGCAAATATGAAAAAGTGATGAGATGTTACGCTAACTCTCATACAAGCTTCTGGTTAAGCTTTGATATGTAAAATTCATTTTTGATTGGTGAATTATGATTTAAAAATATTATTGGAAATCTTAAATTAAGGGAGAGAAAATTATGTCAGAAATTAATTTCAAACTATCGCACCTTGAACAATATTTTCCTGCTAATTTTACTGAAGAACAGGTTGCAAAGGGAAAAACAGAATTTCTAAAACACATGGCTTTTTATATGCATAAGTTTTACGGCGGCAAGATTATGACTGTGCCCAAGTGCGGTGTTTATAGTTTTAATTGGTTCAATGTGTGGTACACGCCAGGTGTGTCTAAAATATCGACGATGATTCGAGACAACAATGATTGCTCCTTCGAATTATCCAACCGAGGCAACTCAGTGGCGATCGTTTCTGATTCGACTCGAGTGCTTGGCGATGGCAACTGTACACCATCGGGAGGATTGGGAGTGATGGAAGGCAAAGCCATGCTCATGAAGTATCTTGGCGGAATCGATGCGTCGGCGATTTGTATCGATAGCAGAAATCAAAAAGGAGAACACGATCCCGATAAAATAATTGAATTTGTAAAAATGCTGCAGCCGAGTTTTGGCGCTGTCAATCTTGAGGATATCTCACAACCAAACTGCTTTAAGGTTTTGGATGTTTTGCGTGAAGAATGTCAAATTCCGGTTTGGCATGACGACGCCCAGGGGACCGGATGCGTTACCCTGGCTGGACTAATCAATGCATTAAAGGTCGTTAATAAAAAGATTGATGACGTAAAACTGGTATTTTGGGGCGCTGGCGCATCGAATACGACCATTGCCCGACTGATCATGCTGGATGGTGCGGATCCTTCACGGATCATCATGTTTGATACGAAGGGAGCGTTACATAAAAATCGCGAAGATATAAAAAAGGATCCTCGGTTTTATCGAAAATGGGAAATTTGTGAACAAACAAATCCGGATTGTGTCGATGATATTATCGAAGCATGCACCGGTGCAGATGCCTTAATCGCACTTTCGACCCCTGGTCCCGACGTGATTAAACCGTCCTGGATTCACCCCATGGCAAAAAAAGCAATTGTTATGGCGTGTGCCAATCCGATTCCTGAAATTTATCCGTACGCTGCAAAACAAGCCGGCGCTTATGTTGTTGCTACCGGACGAGGCGATTTTCCGAATCAGGTCAATAATTCCGTGGGCTTCCCTGGCATTTTGAAAGGCGCGCTCATTGTGCGAGCTAAGAAAGTTACCGATGAAATGGCAATCGAAGCCGCACATTCCCTGGCAGAATTTGCTGAAAAAAGAGGCATAGATCCTGATAATATTATGCCAACAATGGACGAGCATGAGGTTTTTCCTTATGAAGCAAAAGCAGTGGGATTAAAAGCGATTGAGCAGGGCGTTGCACGAAAAAAATTGACTGGCGATGAAATCTATAATAAAGCAAAGGAAGATATTTTGCAAGCCAGGGAAATACTTAAGACATTAATGGATGAGGAATTCATCAAGGAACCTCCGGCTGAATTTGTTCAGAAAGCGTTGGATAAGGCGATCGAAGCTGTGGCACTCTAAAACAATTCGATGAAATGGCACACTCGAATGCAACAGCCGACAACTACCCTTGCTAATTTATTGTTAATAACTCTTGATGCTTCGGCAATAATATTTGCCGAAGTATCAAAATTAGAATATCTGAAAACATTGGAAAACTGAATAATTATTTTTTTTGAGGAGAGCTCATGAAAAAGATTTTAAAGTGTTTCGTAATAGTAGGGGGATTGCTATTTATTGGTCTTCCGGAAAATTCGTTTGCCCAGATAACAGTTACGGCTGGCGATGCTCCGAGCGCGCCTGGAATTTATTTTGAGATGAGTGGAAAAGACACTGTAACAATTCCCCCGCTTGGAGAGCCTGGTGCAAATCGGTATTGGGATTTTAGCAATGTGCCGCTTGCTTATAAATCGCATTGGCGGGTGGTTGATTATACTACTTCACCGTTCAAAAATTATTTTCCCGACGCCAATCTTGTTTACCAGGTGACTTACGATAATAATGATACGATAACCTACAACTATGTCAGGCTAACCGATCAGAACCTCACTGAATTAGGTCGCGGAGCAATCGTACAATCTGGCAATCAAACCATTGTGACTGAACTGACAGTTGGCAAACGGGTGAAAGCGCGATTAAACTTTCCCGCGACGTACAGTGAACCGATTGTACCCTGGTCATCCGTCATTGTCGTTGATACAGTGCTTTCAGGTTTTAAAGCAACTATTATTGATTCCAGCAATAACCAAATTGATGCATGGGGAAAGATCAAAACTGCTCTGGGTGAGTTAGAGTGTTTAAGAGTGCGGCAGGATCACTTTGTTACCGCGAAAATTTTTCTGGGCGTCATTCCGCTGCTCATTCCTTATGAGCGAAATATTAACTATTATTGGATTACAAATCAAAACAATTACGGCATCTTAGCCACGGTTACGGGAATGAGCGATTTGCTGAATCCACCCAGCCCAAATTATACACAGGCAAAAAGCATAGATATTATGACCAATTTTTTGACTTCGGTTGCAGATGTGGCAAGTGAAACCATCCCGTCTGACTTTGAGCTCTTTCAAAATTATCCGAATCCATTCAATGCGAGCACAATTGTAACCTATCAGATTTCTCAACCAGCAGAAGTGACGGTGAAAGCTTTCAATCTAGCTGGACAGGAAGTGGCATTGCTCGCGAATGAGAGGCAGCAGCCGGGACGCTATCAAATTGAATGGAATGCTGGCAATTTGCCGTCAGGCGTTTATTTCTATCAAATTCAAACTGATAAAATATCGCTGAAAAAGAAATGTTTGCTCTTGAAATAGAGTTGCCAATCTCATAATTGTAGGTTAAAGGCGAACAAGAAAAGGAATCAATTCAAATTTATTGTATCGGAATTTCAAAGTCTGTTAGAAAAAAACTAAAAAAATCTTACCAGGAGTAACAGAGCTAATTGATACTCTTCGAGCACAGGGACTCACGGAAAATTTTTTATGGAGTTATTATGCAGCTATAAAACTCCAATAAACTCCGCTTGCTCTGTTTCTCATTGTAAGCGAATTACTTCATTAATCAATGCTCCCCAAAAAAATGGAGACCATTAGAGATTACAAGATGAGTGAACAAACGACAAATCGCCAGGGTTCTGTTTTGATCTGCGGCGCTGGAATTACTGGAATCGAGACTGCATTGCAGCTTGCCAACGCAGGCGTAAAAGTGTTTTTGGTCGAGAGCATGCCAACGATTGGTGGGACGATGGCAAAATTGGATCGCACATTTCCGACTAATCTGCCTGCTATCTGCCAGATCTCGCCTGAGACGGATGCAATCAGTCGCCACCCCAATATTGAGCTGATAACGCACGCGGATATTCTAAATATCAAAAAGAAAGATGGCGTGTTTGAAGTCAATATTCGAAAAAATCCGTATCGCGTCAATGAAAAGTGCATTGACTGTGGCGCCTGCGTTCAGGTGTGTCCGATAAAACCGTATAGTCAATTTAACGAAGGGCTTTCGCTCCGAACTGCGATTGATATTAATGACAAGAGCGCTTTTTCACACTGTTATGAAATTGAAAAAGAGACGCCGATCTGCCAGGAGACCTGTCCCGTTCATATCGATATTCGGAAATATATCGGGCTGATTGCCGATGGTCGCTATCTGGATGCGCTGGCAGTCGTCAGGGAAAGAAATCCGTTGCCAGCAATTTGCGGACGCGTGTGCAATCACCCTTGCGAAAGCGCTTGCAATCGCGGCAGGCAGGATGATCCGGTTGCCATTGATGCACTGAAACGATTCGCGGCGGATTATGAACTCGAGCTGAAAAAACAGGGCAAAATTCCGAAACCAGTTGCTCCCCCGGTAAACGAAAAACTAGGCAAAGTTGCTGTAATTGGCTCGGGACCGGCGGGATTAACTGTCGCTTACGATTTGGCGCTCAAAGGAATTCGATCTACTATCTTCGAGGCTGCGCCGGTTCCGGGAGGGATGCTCTGGCTGGCAATTCCAGAATATCGCTTGCCCCGTGATATTATCCAGACTGAAGTTGATTATATCTGTGACCTGGGCGTCGAGCTGAAATTGAATACCCCCATCAGCAAAGAATTCACGATTGACGACTTATTGAAGGATGGCTACCGATCCGTTTTTCTGGGAATTGGCGCGCATCAGGGATTAAAATTAGGCGTGCCCGGCGAGGACGATTACGAAGGATTTCTCGATTGTATCGTATTTCTGCGACGTGTGAACCTGGGAGATACGACCAAGCCGGGCAGAAAAGTGATTGTGATTGGCGGCGGCAATTCAGCTATTGATGCTGCCAGAACCGCTTTGCGCGTGGGTTCCGAAGAAGTTCATATTGTGTATCGAAGAACCGTAAAAGAGATGCCAGCCAATCCCTGGGAAATTGAAGAAGCTGAAAAAGAAGGGGTGAAAATTTCCTACCTGGCCGCGCCTGTCCAAATTTTGGGAGAGAACGGCAAGGTTATCGGCATGAGATGTACCCGCATGAAACTGGGCAAGCTCGACGCCAGCGGCAGAAGAAGTCCCGTGCCCATTAAAGGTTCCGAATTCGATATCGAAGCGGATAT
>JALOPY010000295.1 GCA_025453735.1 bacterium
AGTTCGAGAATTTGCATCCTGAGAACTTGGAAGATTTGTGTATTGCGTTTGATAATTCATAAAGTATAAATCTAATCGTAAAACCTCAGAGGTTTTTAGAAACCTCTGAGGTTTAGGCTTTTTCATCCTCCAATAAGTGAGATGTTACAATCAAAGCTATATTCCATCTGTTCCTGCGAACAGCGCTTTGTAATCCATTGAAGAAGTTTTCACTTTACTTGCCAGGGACACATAGGTTGTTGCAAGCGTATCTTTTCCCGCGCCGAATACCGTGCTCACCATCCCTAATGCGTCAGCGAACTCTGCCGGATGGAGTTCTTCAATAATTTTTTTCCAGATGATTTCTTCCAGAACATTGAAGGCGGTTTGGACTTCATAAAGATCAAATCCTAATTGAAACCGCTCGTGTGCAATTTTTTTGGCATAGTCGAGCATTGGAAGCAGGGTTTTATTTTGGATACATTGCAATGCGAGACCGTACAACAGTTGCAAGCGTTGCTTATTTTGTTCCGATCCAGAACTTTTATAATGTGTTAATTCGGAACGCGATAGCGCTGTGTTTGCGCCGGAAATTATTTCATCCTTGCTCGTGATGAGAAGCTCAATGATAGTCATTTTGTTTTACTCAGGTTATTCAAATTGAAAAATAAAAAAAGCTCTCATTTCTATTCCTAAAATGAGAGCTTTTTCATTTAATAATTAAACCACTGAAGTTACTTCATTTTTCTTTTGATCATATCAATTTCGTACTGGGCGCTTTTCGTCCATTGTTTATCTAAGGAAGCCATTTCAAAATATTGAATGGCATTGTTATACTCGCCAAGGCTTTTGTATGCCATACCGGCTTCAAAGGCTGCAAGTCCATAATTTTTTTTGTGCGTCAGGCTATTCAATGCAGCATCCAGAGCTTTCTTATTATCAGTAAGCTTGTTATATAATGCCGCCAATCTCGCCCAGGCTTCATAATAATCAGGCTTGACTTCGACTGCTGTTTTATAGGCAGCGATCGCTTCATCGGATTTGCCAACTTTTTCCAGCGCAGTCCCCTGGGCATTGAAAGCATTGTAATACTTTGGATGAAGCTTGCCTGCTTCGCCGAATGCCTTGGCTGCATTCTCAAACTCTTTGCGTTGATTGTAAACAAATCCAAGCTCATAATACGCTGCGGCGACATCTTTGGGATCTGGTTTTTCAGCGGCGATCGTATCTGCTTCGATGGCTTTGAGACACATGGTCAAAGCTTCATCGTATTTGTTCATCTGGCGATATTGTTTTGCCAGGGCAAGATAACCATCGGCATAAAGCGGATCGAGCTGTATTGATTTATGATAGGCATTGAGAGCATCGTCATAACGTCTTAATTTCGCCAGCGCGACTCCCTTGCCATGATATGCAATCGCAAAGTTATTATCATACTGAATGGCTAATTCATACGATTTGAGTGCTTCTTCAGCCATTCCTTTTTGAAGGTATGTTCTTCCTTCTTTATAAGCACGCTTGGCAGCATTGATTCGCTTTTGTTCCTCAAGCATGCCTTCTTTTTTCTTGTTCTCAGCTTCGATCCTGGCTTTTTCTCTTTCGTGTTCCTCTAACTTTTTTTGATATTCAGTTTGGGGATCTTGCGCATAGCTTTTATTGATCATTGCAGCTATGCCAATGATGAGGATAATTGAGAAAGTTAGGACAAAGACTTTCTTTAAAAAACTCATGGATTTTCTCCTCCTCCAATTGATGATTGAAACTATATTTCGAGTTTACAGAATTAAGGGACGTGAATTAAATAGCTTTGTTATTTTCGAATGATCTTTGCTCATAGAAAGGCAAGTTTGCTTTATCAAATGAGTAACTTAATTAATTCACAATCCAAAATAACTCGTGCCGAAGGCGGGATTCGAACCCGCACACCCGTTAGGCACTACCCCCTCAAGATAGCGTGTCTGCCAATTCCACCACTTCGGCACAAAACTTATATTTATTTACTCGTATCCGATGATACTGGTTCCCCGGCTGGGTAAGTTTCTCCTTCGACTCCTGGTACTGTCGGCAAAACAGCAGCAGGCGACGACATGCGTCGTTTTTCTCGTTCCTGGGAAACAATGCTTTGATCGACTGATCTGCCTTTGTCAACATAGCTTATGATTAATGACAGGGAGAGAAAAAGGATTGCCAGTATTGTCGTAAGCTTGCTCAAGAACGTAGCAGCGCCTCTGCCGCCAAATACGGTTCCCATGGCACCGCCGCCTCCGAAGACACCGGCCATTCCACCACCCTTGCTCGATTGCAGCAGAATCACGATCATTAACAGAATGGTTATAATAAAATGAATGATGATAAGTAACGTATCCATATTCTACCTGATTTAAAGTTTGCTTAATTTATTAGGTCTTCTGTAATCTTAATCATTTCTACAAAAGAAGCGACATTTAAGCTTGCGCCACCGATCAAACCGCCATCGATGTCTGTTCTGGAAAGCAGGTCGCGGATGTTATCCGGCTTCACACTACCGCCATACAGAATTTGTATTAAGTCTGAAGATTTTTGACCAAAACGGCTGCGAATTAATTCCCGAATAAATTTATGAACCTCTTCAGCTTGTTCCGGCGTTGCCGTGACACCAGTGCCTATTGCCCATACCGGTTCATAAGCTAAGACAACACGTTTTAATTGATCGGTGGTCAATCCGGTCAGACTCTCTTCCAGTTGTGTCCTGATCACATTCTCAGTTTGTCCGCTTTGACGTTGCTCCAGCGTTTCACCAATGCAGACAATCGGAGTCAAGCTGGTTGTTAATACATGGATCAATTTTTGATTGACAAGCTGATTTGTCTCTCCAAAATATTGTCTTCGTTCCGAATGACCGATAATCACATGACGACATCCGGCGCTCTCGATCATCTCCGCCGAGATTTCACCGGTATAGGCGCCTGATGCTGCAAAATGAACATTCTGCGCCCCCACCTCTGCCCTGCTATCTTTCAAAATGTCGTGAACGATCGCTAATGCGGTGAATGGGGGGCAGACGATTATTTCAGTTTTTCGGATATTTAATGTTTTTACTTTCAAGTCCCTGGCAAAGGCAATCGCTTCTGCAGCGACCTTATTCATTTTCCAATTGCCAGCAATAATTTTTGTTCGCATTTTAAAGTATTACCACGATTAAATTAATAAAAAGTTCCTATTTATCTAAAGGCTAAAACATCTTCGCTAATAAATCGACAACCCGGCAGGAGTAACCCCATTCATTGTCATACCAGGATACGACTTTCAGCATATTTCCTTCCATGACCATCGTGGATAATGCATCAAAAATGCTGGAATGAGAATTCCCCACAATATCACAGGAAACGATGGGATCTTCGGTGTATTCAAGAATGCCTTTTAAGGAACTTTCAGCAGCTTGTTTCATCGCCTTGTTCACCTGCTCGACAGTGACTGGCTTTTTGAGCTCTGCAACGAGATCGACAACCGAGCCATCAGAAACAGGAACTCGCAGCGCGAAGCCATCGAGCTTGCCTTTCAAGTCCGGAATCACTTTGCCAACCGCTTTGGCAGCGCCGGTCGTTGTCGGGATAATCGAGACTGCTGCAGCACGGGCACGACGCAGGTCTTTGTGAGGCAAATCAAGGATTTTTTGGTCATTTGTATATGCGTGAACTGTCGTCATAAATCCTCTGACAATACCGAAATTATCGTGCAAAACTTTGGCGATGGGCGCTAAACAGTTGGTCGTGCAAGAAGCATTCGATACGATTTGATGCTCGTCTTTTAACATAAAGTCATTTACACCAAGAACAATTGTCGCGTCAATTTCGTCTTTTGCAGGGACAGTCAGTACGACTTTTTTGGCGCCAGCTTCAAGATGTTTCGCAATATCGGCTCGCTTTGTAAATACGCCGGTCGATTCAATGACTCCCTCGACTCCGATTTCTTTCCATTTCAAATTGGCTGGATCTTTTTCGGCTGAAATGGTGATCTTTTTTCCGTTCACTATGATTGCATTATCTGTCGCAGAAACTTCGCCCTTAAATTTTCCATGGATAGAATCATATTTTAAAAGATGGGCTAATGTGGTCGCGGTGGTAATATCATTAATTTTCACAACCTCAAAATCTTTTCGGTCCATTAAAGCACGAAATACCAATCGTCCGATTCTTCCAAATCCATTAATTCCAACTTTAATTGCCATAAAACATTTCCTCCTGAAACATAGTAATTATTATCTATCTTTTAACATACTAATAAACAGATTGTTGATAACCTGTCATTTTTTTAAAATGACGTATATTATAAGAAAAAAAATCCACAATGTCAAGTCTTTTGTTACGCGTGAATTGCTGAAATAATGATGACTTCTTTTGCCCCGTTTCTGATCAGCTCTTTGGCACAGGCGTTGATGGTTGCGCCGGTTGTGATCACGTCATCAATCAGGAGAATCGTTTTTTTCGAAATCCTGTCGCGTTGACTCACTTTGAACGCATTTTTTACATTCACCGATCGATTCGCTGCATCCAATTTTGTTTGTGATTTGGTATAGCGGATTCTTTGCAAGATGTTTGCATCATATCCGATTCCTGTTTCAGCGGCAATAACTTTGCATAGCAGCTCGCTTTGATTATACCCTCGTTCTCTGACACGAGTTTTATGAAGCGGGACAGGAATGAGCAGCGCCTGGCAGGTTATTATTCCCGAGCGTTTTATTTTTTCCGCCATGAAAATGCCAATCTTTTTGGCAAGT
>JALOPY010000296.1 GCA_025453735.1 bacterium
CTCCCAGCACACCACAAAACCACTATCTGATAACACTGCAACAGATGCCAGGCTTGGAAACCATTTGAATAAGTATTGACTTGAAATTCATTTCCTTTTTTAGCACCGAAAGCATTATAGATTTGACCAAAGACACCAGATTCAGAGCTATCCTGATAGTCGCTTCTCCAGCATATTACAAAGCCACCATCACGTAATCCTGCTGCTGATGGAGTTTCCTGAGAATTCTCAGTATAGGTATTTATTTGAAATTCATTCCCTCTTTTAGCACCGAATGAATCGAAAAGTTGACCGTAAATACCAGATTGCGAGCCATCCTGCCCATCACTGGCCCAGCACACTACAAATCCTCCGTCTTTTAGTCCGGCCATCTCCGGGTCGATTGGCTCTTCGGTTGTCCAGGTATTCACCTGAAATTCCTGGTTGTAAGGAATCCCCTGGCTGTGGAGCTTGGAAAAAATAATTAAAATTAAAAAGAGAATAATGACCGTAGCTTTCATTTCATGATTCCTCATTGCAGCACCAACGTCTTCCGAATTGATTTTAATAAACCAGTTTCAAGCCTATAAAAATAAATCCCACTTGCCACACGATTACCACCCAAATCTGTTCCATCCCAACTGACGGCGTACGATCCAGCAGACTGCTCCTGATCCACTAACACTTTCACCAACCGACCTAAGACATCGTAAATTTTAAGCTGTACCAGGTATCTGACTTTCCCATTGGGCAAAGAATATCGTAACTCTGTGCTGGAATTAAACGGATTGGGATAATTCTGAAATAATTCAAAATGCTGTGGCAATTCATTCTCGACATTCTCCACCAATGTCGCTCCCTCTTTAATAAAAAATCCCCAATCTTGCTGTTTACTCCACAGGCTATCGCCGGCCAGGTTTTTGGCTAATACCTTCCAGAAATAGGTTTTGCCAGCGGCTAAGGAATCGATGGTGTAGGTGGTGTCTTCGATGTCTTTAATGATTTGAGGATTTGAAAAATTAAAGTCATTGTCTAAATATAAGTCATAGGAAAGCTCCCAGGGGTAGCACCTCCTCATATTACTTGGCTGCTGCCAATACAACGTTACATTGTTTGTATCAAGACTTGAGTCATTTATCGGCTCAATCAATGAAAATTGCTGCAATGGGTGAATTAGTGGCTTATTTGGTAAACGCATTCCAAAAATTTTATAATTATTGTTTTGATACTTGCTTTTCCAGCAGACAACATAGCCACCATTTGGCAGGCCGGCGACACATGGATTTTCTTGGTCAGATATCGATGTTGAATTAATCTGAAATTCTCTTCCAACTTTAGCACCAGAAGCATTGTACAGTTGACCACATATATCATTTCCCGACCCTCCCGATCGCCAGCTCTGCCAACAAACGATGAATCCACCGTCCGAAAGACCGACAACGGCGGAAGCTGCCTGATCATTTTCATTGTACGTGTTTGCCTGGAATTCATTTCCTTGTTTTACTCCGAAGCTGTCAAATAATTGGCACCACACGCTTTTCTTCCAAACATTTTCTTCATAGTTATCCCAACAGATAATAAAGCCTCCATTCAATAAGCTAGAGGAAGAAAAATTATAGGCTAATTTATTTATTTGAAATTTATTGCCTATTTTTATCCCAGCCGCATCGAACAACTGACCATATAATCCAGTAATCCAGCTTAGGACAAATCCTCCGTTTATCAATGGAGCAATCGAAGATTGCCATTGGATGCTTTGGGTATTTTTATCAACGGCGAGCTCGCTTCCTTTCTTGGCTCCTGAAGCATCAAATAGCTGGTAAAAAATGCTACCGCCGAAGCTAACTGGATGAAAATGGGTCCAACTCACCACAAATCCCCCTTGTGAAAGTCCAGCGACTTTTGGTCGAAATTGTATTCCCTGAGTGATTGTACTCACACCAAATTCATCACCTAATTTGTTTCCTAATTTGTCGAGCCTTTGGCCAAAAATGCCATTTTCAGAACCATCCTGTTCGTAACTCTCCCAGCACACGACAAAGCCACCATCATTTAAGTTTGCGACAGCAGGATTTTGTTGACGATTATGTGTATAAGTATTCACCAAAAAATCATTGCCTTTTTTAGCTCCTGACGCTTCATACAATTGGCAGTAAATATCTCGATTTCGTTGAAGGTTAACTTCGCTGCAGATAACAAATCCTCCATCATCAAAAGCAGCAATTACAGGAGGAAAATTTTCCGGTCCAAGAATCCAGGAAGTCACTTCAAATTCCTGGCCATACGGAATTCCCTGGCTGTAAAGATTGGAGATAGTAATTAAAATCGATATCAAACTGATAACAGTGATTTTCATATCGCGACTCCTGTTTAATTTGGAAATTCAAACCTGCGGGAGACTGGCAGCATCCCGCAGGTTAGTGATTTATTTCACCAGACTAATCCGAATCGTACTTATCGTTTTTCCAGCGACCAACTGGCAGATATAAATTCCTGACGGCAATGCATTCCCCCAATAATCCTTTCCATTAAATTGAATGGAATGAAATCCCGGTCCCCACTGGCTGAGGTCGATGACCATGACCAACTGCCCCAGCATGTTATAAATGCGCAGGAACTTGTGTTTGATCCCCGCGACATCCCGATCCAGATAGAATCGTATGGTCGTGATGCTGTTGAATGGATTCGGGACATTCCCCACGAGATAGGATTTTGGCATGGGAACATAGTCTTGCTCTTCCGCAACATGAGTTGGCGGCAGCGTCGTGTAGTCGGCAATATACGCGGTATATTTGCAGCGAATATTATATTGCAGGCTCAGCTTAATATCCAATTGCTTCAAGGAATCGGTTTCGCCATAGACATCGATCTGGCGCTCGATCTCATCGATCATCTCCTTTGCCCAGATGCTTTCGGAAAATTTATTGGCAGCTTTTTGATTGGTGAAATCAAGAAAGAAATCAAACGCTTTCACGCCTTCAGTAGAAAATCCGGCAATCGAAAATGCCGATGTGCCATAATTCTTGTACCTGCCCGCAATGAAAAAGCGACAGCCCTGGTAAACCGAGGGATATTTTTGCGGGAGAAAACCATACGCCTCGCTCAGCCCGAACTCAAAATTCGTGTTGATCAGCATCGGTCGATTGATCTGATGGAACACCCGGCTAATTCCGGCAATGAGGTTATCGGTTTCGTCGAAATAGGTGACAAATCCATAATTTCGCAGGGAAATCATCTCCAGCCGGGCGCGATTCAGATCCTCGCCCATGCCGATGCAAAAAATTCCCGCCCGGTTCACATTCAATTTTTCAATATTGAGCGGATCGACCGGCGAGAAACCATCGGTAAACAGCAGAATCGAGTTGCTCTGGTTTTTATCGGAAAATTGGGACAGGGCGTTCTGCAGCGCCAGATCCAAATTCGATCCATAGCCGGTTTGTAATGATAGCAGATACGTTTTGGCAGATTGGATATTCTCCGGAGTAGCCAGGATGAGCTGGGTTTTCCAGTGATAGACATAATTATTGAACGTGATAATATTGAAAAATTCATCAGGCTTGAGCTGATCCAGGCATTGACCAATCGCGGTGCGGCTCTGATCCAGCTTGTTCCCGTACATGCTGGTCGAATTGTCGATGAGAAAGACCACCCGCTTTTTCAGAATTTTCGCCGGATCGATCGTCTCATCCGGATTGACCATCAATGTGAAATGTCCGTCCATGGTATCGTTTGCCACTGGAAAGAAATCCACGCAGAGCCTACTTGTCGGAATGGAATAATGAAATTCCAGATCCCGGTTGAGATAGGTTTTGGATTGATTCATCTCAATCATCACATGCCGGGGATCTTCTTTTTTGATTTTCCAGCCCGGATGGCTTTTCAAATCATACGATTGAATATCATAATTTGACAGCAAGTCGATCTCGACCGATAATAAATCCAGCGGATATTTGATAAATTCCTGGGTATCCAGTGGAAATTGATACACCATCTCGCCCTGGTAATAAGGACAAATGCTGATGTAATGCAATTGCACTTTCTGGATTCCACCGGGCGGGATGTTCTGCAACATCACCTTGATGCCGTTTTTGCCGATATATTTATTGACCAGTGCAGCAACGCCTCCCTCACCAGTTCCGGGATTCACTGCCTGCTCTTTCACTTTCAGCACGGCTTTGTAACAAACATCGTTGTACCAGTAGAAAAATGCCGTTGCCCTGGCATCGGGCGGAAGCGGGAAGGAATAGACCGCATTCGTCGGCTTGGTCCATTCGTTGACGAACTCCTGGTAAACAACTGTTTCAGCAATTTGTCCATTGAGCCGGACATAAATTTTAGTCAATCGATTTTGCAGCAGATCCTTGGGATAATCTTCGGCTGATGGCAGTAACAGTCCTTCGGCAAAAACTTTAGTTCCCAGAAGAATTATCAAAGCTATTATTAAAGAGAAATTTTTTCGAGTCATGGTATCCTCCTCTCCTTACTTCAGGTAAAGAATTTTAGTGATTTCGTTGCGCTGCAACTTCCCATCTTTGCCGAAAACATTGAGCCGGACAAAGTACGTGCCCATCCCGACCTCTCGATCCCAATTATCTTTCGCATCCCATGAAATGACGTGTCTGTGATTGGTCGCTTGCAAAGGAAATGATCGGACACGCTGCCCCAGGATATTAAAAATTTCCAGGGTCGCTTCTGAAAATTCCGGCAGGTTGACTGAAATCTGGATAATTGGATTGAATGGATTGGGATAACAGT
>JALOPY010000297.1 GCA_025453735.1 bacterium
GTTTCATTGAATTCTCCTTCTCGATTTAAATTAATAAGGTGAATTGAATTAGAGAAGTGTGAAATGGACTCCACTTTAAAAGTGGAGTCCATTTCTCCACCTTAACATATTGGCTCACTTCATGACCACAAACTTTCTCACAGCTTTGAAATTACCTGACCTGATCTGATAGAAATAAATTCCTGCTGACAGATCGAATGCATCGAATATAATCTGATGCTTTCCAGCTTTCAGGTTTTGATTCAAAATAGTCTTCACTTTTTGACCAATCACGTTATAAACTTCCAGTGTCGTCAATCCGTTTTGCTTCAAAGAGAACGTGATCGTTGTTGAAGGATTGAATGGATTGGGATAATTCTGACCCAGACTGTATTCTGTTGGCAATTCAGTTTTGTCAACAATGCCTGTCCCCTGCTTAAATGCAGCAGTGATGTTTTTTGCCGCATCAACAGTAATTGTGGCAGGATTCGTTGAGCCTGTTAAATCACCGCTCCATTCCAAAAATTCCCAACCCGAATCGGGGACAGCCGTTAAGATTACGCTTGTCCCTTTTTCATAGTTAGGGGCAATAAGTGGGGGCTCAGCCGTGACCTTGCCATTACCGACGATAGTCAAAACAAATGGCACTCGAATAGAAGTATTGGTCGCCCATCTCAAATCGCCCAGGGCTTCGCCGTCATGTGCGATCCCGTAAGCTGGCGATGCAGGCAATAGGGTGTAATTATTTTGGTGAGGACTTTCATAAACCGGATCGAACGCATAGATAGTCGCTTCCTCCACCTTGCCGCCTTTGGTGGCGCTGATGCGGCTGGAATAAGGCGTGGTGAAAATCAGGTTGAGCGTATCGACATGGCTGATAATCGAGCCGCGCTGCTGAATCTGCACAACATAATCCGCCCGCTCCGCCCGATAGGTTTTGGGAAGATGACTATTGGTCACAATAATATCACGAAAAATCGTGTTCTGATTATTTTTGATGTATGCCATTCGGGTGCCGCTGCTGTCGACGGTCAAATGCTCCATTAAAACATACGCATCTTCCGTCGAAGTGTCGGTGTCAGCATAAAACCTGATACATTCGGCAAAAATATTTTTGAAGGTACAGTTGCGAACGATCAGTGTATCAACGACTCTAGTGACCGCGTATTTTTCAGTCTCAGCAATGCGAATGGCTTCATCACCCAAATTTCGAAAGGTGCAATTTTCAATTTTTACAGTTCCTGCTTTGATAATCGGCTCACCAGATGCAGGAGCGAGAAAGTAAAAAGCGTTTCCCCCTGAAGTATTTTCCCAGTCTGGTGGAAAAAAGTCCCTGAATTCACAATTCTTGAAGGTGATGTTCATCCCAATTCTGGCGTACACCCTGGGAATTTGGGTCGCTGGACCATGGCCAACTCGCACGCCATATTTCATGGGACGCTTGGCATTGTAGCCATCGAAGATGACGCCATCAAACGTCACATCATCATGAATTCGGAAAATTTCGATCACGCTGGAATCAAGATCGCCATGTCGGAAAATAGGCTTTTGAGCCAGCCCAGGCTTAGCCATGATCACCAGAGGCCGCTTAATCTGGAGATGCATCGTATCTGTGGTGGTATAAATTCCGCCGCTGGTGATCAACACGATGGTGTCCACCCGAGCGGCAAAAACGTAATCGAGCGCCAGCTTAAAATCGTACTGGGTGTCCACTTCAATTTTGCTCGATATTGCCACGCTGGAAAGACAGAATGTTGCCAGCATAACTGCCAAAAGAATTTTAACAAATTTCATTTCGCCTCCTCAATTTGGTTGATTCAATTTTTCATAAATTTTGTATTGAAAATAGTCACTTTTTTTCTATCGATTAAATCAATGGTATGGAGTGATGGAGTTCTGGAGTATTGGAGTTCTGAAACTTTGAAATGCTTTATTCCATTGACCCGCAGCTCCATCACTCCATCAATCCATCAATCCACAATTCCATTTTTCAAGTATTCCATCATTCCACTTCTTGACATCGAAAAAAAATCGACATTTAAAACTCGATCATATATCCAACCAGAAAATTATTCAACGATTCAAACGCATAATTGGTGTTGCTGAAATAGGAATCATAATATTTCAATCGCTGCATGGCATAAGCGATGTCCAGCCTGCCCATCTGAAATAGCTTGATGCTAGCGCCCAGTGTGTAGCTGGTGGCAGCAGGACCTCGATCTTTGATGGCGGCGCCGTCAGGGACAAACGTCTCGGTTGTGTAACTATAGCCCGCTAATAATGAAAGATATTTTAACACCCGAAATTCAATGCCGCATCGGAGATCAGTTTGATCGATCCAATCTCGGCGTGTTGAATCAGCCTGGCTCAGGTTAAATTTGCCCTGGCTGTAATTAGCGAATTGATAATCCAGGGAAATCGTGAACTGATCGACAGGGGTGATGCTTGCGCCAAAGGAAAATGAAGCAGGAATTTTAAATTTATCTTCTGCCGAGTTGTTTGTCGTCGTAGCGCCTGCTGGATTGGTTGTAACCGTTGAAGTATTCCAATCCCTGGTCAATGTGTAAGGGGTGAAAACATTGAAACCCAGGCTCATACGTTCCAATTTGAATAATGCTCCCAAATTAAAATTTAATGCGCTGAACCTTGAATCACCATTGATCGCCACGTCGAGCGTATCATAAGAAAATCGAAAGCGATTGTCTTTGGCGATATCGAAATAACCTACCCGATTGAGCGATTGAAAATCCGTTGTTTTGCCATTCAAAAAATTTAATGTGAAACCAACCTTTATTTTTTCATTGACATTGTAGGCTAATCCTGCAGTGAAATTTTGAATATTGCCATCCCTTTTTCTGGTGAATCGCGACCAAGAAAATCGAACCGTATCAGTCACGACACGCTCGACCACGCTATATTCATCATAGCCGATATGGGGATCGAGATAGGTATCATTTCGATCAAAATCCAAAAAGGCATTTCTGGAGTAGGCAGCAGAAACAACAAATTTGTGACCTGAAATCGTGACTGGATAAGCGGCTGCAATATGATTCAACCCAAAATCATTGACCTTTCTTTGCCAGTCCGCCGCTTCTTCGCTGAACGGCTCCAACCCCAGATCGGGTGGATTAACAATATAGGTCGAGTCCTGAGCCAATTCATAATCCCATTTGCCGTTATTCTTCGGATCGGGAATATATAATCCTTCTAAATAAAACGCCATAGTCCAGAACATGCGATTGGGTCGATAGGCTTGATTTTCCCGCCACAGCCTGGAATAACGATTCGCCCCGATAGAAATTTGCAAATCATTGATCTCAGCTAATCCCGCAGGATTATAGAACAATGAATTTACATCGCCTGTTTGTGAGAGTATTTTTTCATAAGCAATAGGTATTTTATTAAGGTCTGTGCCACTTTCTATACCAAGTTTTTTTATAGTGCCTCCTAGTTTGTCGAGTTGTGCTTGTGGTAGTTGTGCAGTGGCATTAATCTTTGCCATACCTTCGCCCCAACTTACAGCCATTTTACCCGCTGCAAAAGCTGCCGTACCTGCCAATACTAAAGGATTGGTTGCAAAGCCTGGTAATTGCGCGAAGGCATCTTTACTCCATGTTTTTAGCTTACTGCCATTCATGGTTTCGAGCCTTTGCACGTTGCCTGTTAGTTTGTTTATTTCGGAGTTGTATCTGCGTATTTGTGCTTCAGCACCTGATGGAAGTAGGTCGCGTTCATTTTTTAGCAGTTCTATCTTTCTTCGTAAGTTATATATACTATTGCCAAAATCACTAGTAGTGAGGTTAAGAACCTTAGTTTTCTCATCCATCTTGGCAAATATTCCAATAGCCTCGTTGCTTTTCCCTGTAATTTTTTGTATCTTTCCAGAGATTTGATCTTGAAGGCTAAATATATATTCATAAGTGGTCGCCATGCTTACTGCTCTTTTTACTATATGTATTGTTGCTTTGCTGGTAGTGTTTTTTCAACCTATCATCAGCTTTATTATCGGCATTATTGTTATGCCTGTTGGTTTTATTATAGGCATTTTTAAAAAAGAAACCTACGCCAACAAATGGTTAACGTGGGTTACTATTATATGCTTAACCATTGCATTAATCGTTATTATTTGCGCCCGACTCATCTATCCATTGTAGGTCTTTCCAAGCGGCTGCCCATGCTTCATCGGTAAGTGTGGCAGGGTCAATGTGCATACGGTAACGTAGTTGTGCATTTATCTGCCTTATGAAGTTTGCTTCGGGACTTTCGGCAGCCTCTACAGCTTTTTTAGCTCAGCTACTTTTGTTTCAATTAGTCCTGGTAATACGGATGATGCTGATAAGAATAAATCGTCATCAGTTTTTATTTCCTCGCTACCACCTATAAAGCAGTTTTCAATCAACGTTTCGTTAAAACGAATAGGGTCTTTACCAACAATACTTGCAAGGCTTATTACATTCCTGTCAGGTTTTTTGAGGTAACAAATATGTCCGTCAACTATCACGCACGATATCGTACCAAACTCTTTTTTCCAAGCAGCTATTTGTTCAGGCGTTGCCTGTCCTATTAATTGTTTTTTCATAGTATTAATTTGCTAATGTGTTAATATGCTAATGTGATAATTTTCAAATTCTCAAATTCTCAAATTAGCACATTAATTAATTATTTAATGCCTAGCGCAATAAACGGCAACGCCACTTCCATAAATTTGTCACCCTGCTTCATACCCTTAGGTATTTCGGTAATGGAT
>JALOPY010000298.1 GCA_025453735.1 bacterium
AATTTTTTAATCACGGAAGATTATCTTTATATTTATGGCTATCGAAATTTGAGGAGCGGCTGGAATAATGCCGTCATTAATTTGATCATCGCCAGGATAAAAATAGATCAAGCTCACGAGGTTTATAACTTGAAACACTGGGAATATCTGGATGGAATAGTAGGGAAATGGACAGCAAACATCCGTGAGATGAAACCTTTGATTGAGCATTTTACGACAGAATTTTCGATCACATTCATTCCGAAAATAAAAAAGTACGTGCTTATTGCAAATGCCTGGAAGCATCCCCATCCGATCACCGTTCGATTTTCAGATACGTCTTATGGTCCATTCACTGAGCCACAAATTGTTTATCAATGTCCCGAAATCGAATGGAGTCCCAGCTATTTTTGTTATGCGGCGAAAGCCCATCCTGAATTAGTTGATCAAGATGATGAGTTGATCGTTTCGTATATGACCAATTCAAAAGTGCTGCACGATTGTTTCGAGGATTTGCGGATTTATTTTCCGAGGTTTGTAAAAATTGTGATCAGTGAACAGTAATCAGTAATCAGTGAACAGTAATCAGTGGGAGTCAGCGATTTATGGGAATTCGACTCTATGAATCCAGAATTTCATTATTTCTTTTGGATAATTCATGGTGTCAGATTTACAAAGCTTGTTGAAAAAAGAATATAAAAATATTTTACAAGGAGCAACTGAGTGAATGGAGATACACGGAAAAATTTTTTTTAGGGATTATTTGGCGATTATTTAACTCCGATTTCCCTCTGCTTCCTCCGGATCTCCTTGTGGGAAATTACTGAAAAACTATTTTTTTTGATTAAACGAATTACTGGAGAATAAAAAAATGACATCCAAAGAACGAGTTCTAAAAGCGCTAAACCACGAAGAAGCCGATCGCATTCCTAAATTCGAGCTGTGCGTGAATTCGCCTGTCGGAAGCAAAATTTTCGGTCGGGACGCCTGGGTCGGCACTGGCGGATATGTGATGGGAAAATTGCGCAATGATATGATTCTGCAAGGCAGGCGCAGCGAGTTCTATCGGAAATTTATTGAAGACACGATCGAGCTTTATGATAAGCTGGGTTACGATATTCTGGTGATCGATCCCCATGAGGGTGAGAACGATTTCAAACCACGGGCGTTGAGCGAGAATGAGTGGCGCTATCAAATCGGCGAAGGCTATTGGTCGTTGATGCGCTATTTGCCCGAAGAAGATTTATATTATGAAGTGGATTCCAGTCTGACGGGTGAAGGAATGGACGGCTTTAAAAGAATGGTCAGGGAAATGGAAAAACAGGGCGTGCAGCCGATCCAGCCCGATGATTCCCAATTTGAGGCGCTGGATTATGCCATTCAGAATGCGAAAGGAAAATTTGTTCTCGGTCATCACGATATCTTTCTGCCTTCGTTTTCATCATGGTTGCCAATTTTTTTGGAAGCGATGGTCACCGATCCTGAACTGGTGAAAGCTTATCTCGATATCGTGCATGAAAACAACTTTCCGATGCTCACCGCCCAATTGGAGCGTGGCGTGGATGGCATCGATGGCAGAATGGATTTCTGCGGAAAGAATGGTCCCATGTTTTCTCCCAAACATGTGGAACAGTTCGTGATGCCCTATTTGAAACAGATCACTGCCGAATGCCACAAATATGGCAAGCCCTTTATCAAACATCTGGACGGGAATTATAAGGTGATCGAGCGGCAGATTTTATTGGAATCTGGCATCGATGGCATTCATTCGATTGAGCCTGTGGCCGGAATGGATATTGGTGAATTGAAGCAAAACTATGGCGATCAAGTGACGCTCTGCGGCAATGTGGATTGCGCCGAGCTAATGTCCTATCGTAGTCCCGCCGAAGTGAAAGCAGCGACGAAAGAAGTGATTCGGGTAGCAGCGCCGGGAGGAGGATTTATATTGGCGTCATCGAATTGCATTCATAGTCATGTGCCAGTGGAGAATTTATGGGCGATGATCGAAGCGGCGGAGGAGTTTGGGAGTTATCCGATCCAAATTTGATATGATTTCGCTTCGATAGATTAATTTTTAGAACTGATTCCATCCGCCGACTGGCAGATGGAATCAGTGCAACCATTAATTTAAAAAAAAGAAATGTATGAAAAAATCTTTAGGCATGATTTCTATTTTCGCGATAGGATTGGTTTTTATGACAGCTTCTCTGAAAAGTCAGATAGCAGAGCCTGGCGATATCTTCTCAGATGATTTTGAAAATGTAACTGCCAACAAATGGTTGGACATGAAAGCCTGGGGATTTGGCGTCTGGCAGGCCAGGGATGGCGTTTTGGTTTCAATCGATAGCAGCAATATCACCCAACAAATGTACTCAGCCCTGCCAAAATTTGATAATGCTATCGTCAATCGGGATTACTCAGTTTTGTTTCGTTACCAGCCGATTTCGGGAGAAAATTATACCTTCACCATCGATGTTCGCCCCCAGGGCTGGAATAATTATAAATTTGAGATTTCCAAAGATGGCACGATTCGCATTTTAAAAAATCTTGCTGGCAAGTTGCCCAAACCACTTTTTATTTCAGTGCCAGGTCAAATTTTTTATGATCAATGGCAATGGATTCGTTTGGAAGTAACAGGCGAAAAGCCGCTCCATTTAAAAATGAAACTATGGAAAAATGAACTTTCCGATGAGCCTGATTTTTTTAATGCCATCGCTATTGATGAAAATCCACTTTTGCCCCAAAATATGAATTTTGCCCTCACCTCCATCCAGTCCGGTGGGGCATATACCATGATCGACGATTTCAATATTTATCGCTGGCGAATTAAATCAGGCTCCGAACCAAAAGCCCTAGTTCGCCCCAATAATGAAAAATTGGTGGATTCTATTTTTTCAGAATCTGACAAAAAAGAGCTTCAGGAATTCTTGAAAGAATTTGCTTCCATCAGCCAAGAAGTTGAGCGATTAAAATTGCAGCAAACCTCCGATTCCGCGCTTAACGATCTGGCAAATCTGGAAGTTGAATTATTCGCTGTTCAAAAAAGCTTGAGCGATTGTGATTCTCCAGATAATTTTCATTTTTATCGGGAGTCGATCAACAAAAGGATGGTTCAGGCAAAATCAAGCTTGCTTTCTTTAAAAGAAAAACAAAGTCCGTTTCATCACCAGATCGGCACGTTCATGCGAGGCTATTACTCGGAAATCGACGGCAGCTTGCAGGGGTATGCCCTGTTTGCGCCCGATAAATACGATGGGAAAGCACCCTTCCCGTTGGTGATTAATCTTCATGGTTATGATCCCAGCTTTTCCAGTTGGCACGAAAATCCATTTCTGCCAGTTTTCATGCCTCATGCCACAGCAAAGGCACGCTACATTTTGGTGAATCCCTTTGGTCGGGGCAATACCATGTATCAGCAAATTGGCGAACATGATGTCCTGAGTGTTTTGAGTGAAGTGAAACGCCTTTATTCGATTGATGAAAATCGGATTTATTTGACGGGCGGCTCCATGGGCGGCGCTGGGACGTGGTGGCTTGGATTGAGTTATCCCAATCAGTTTGCAGCCATTGCGCCAATCATGGGACCGACAGAATTTGCGTTCTGGAATAATCCATCAATGGAAAATCTCTCATCAGTCCGAAAGTTTATTTTGGAGCAAAGAAGTGCACTTTCAATTGCTGAGAATGCTTCAAATTTGCCCATATTCTGTAATCATGGCGTGCTGGATGACATCGTTCCTGTCGAACAAAGCCGCAAGATGGTGAAACGGTTTTCAGAGCTGGGATATGAGATCAAATACATGGAGCATCCCGAAGCAGCCCACGGTGGTTTTCCGCCCGAGATGGAATATGAAATTTATGACTGGTTTGAAAATTTGCAACGAAATCCTTATCCTAAAAAAGTTGTTTATAAAACAGGCAATCTGAAACATCCTGGCGCTTATTGGGTGAGGATCAATCGATTCATCGACCTGTTGAAATTTGCCACGATTGAAGCTGAAATCACTTCGCCCAACCTTATCGAAGTGAAAACTGATAATGTGGCAGAATTTAGCTTGACTTTTTCAGAGGAATTGGTTAATATAAAACTGCCAGTTAAAATTTCAGTAAATGGGAGCCCGTGTTTTCAGGGAGAAATTCCAGATAATCAAAAAATAACTTTAGTCGCTCGGTCATCAAAGCAGTGGAAAATAATAGATTGGTCTCAGTCCGATCAAAAAAAAGGTTCGAGCTTTGTAAAGAATTCTACTCTTGCGGGACCGATCATTGATGCTTATAATTCCAGCTTCATGCTGGTCTATGGCACGCTTGGAACTGGGCAGGAAACTTCGGTGAATAAACAGGAGGCTGAAACTTTTGTCGATCAATGGCGATCGTGGCAGCATTCCTCCTGTCGCATGAAAAGTGATGCGGACGTGACGTCAGATGATATCGCTAATTTTAACCTGATCCTTTTTGGCGATGCTGATTGCAATGCCATCACCAAAAAAATAAACGCATCGCTGCCGATTCGATTTGACAGGAATTCCATCATTGCTGGGGAAAAGCGATTTTCAGGTGATGCTGTCGGATTAGCTATGATCTATCCCAATCCCTTGAATCCAAAACGATATATCGTCATTCAGGCGGGCATTTCCTGGCAAGGCACTCAAAATATCGTGAAGCGAATCGGCGCTGAATTCGATTACATTATTTTCGATAATCGAACCATGGGGATAAACGTTCATCAGGG
>JALOPY010000299.1 GCA_025453735.1 bacterium
TCAGGTAATTGATCTGATCTGAAACTCGCTTGAGAAAGCAGCAAGAATTTCTGCGTAGTTGTTTTGGTGAAATACATTCGTAATGGTGGTGCTAATCTAAATGCTATATTTTAAAAAGCCAAATCTAAAGGATCAATTTTCTTCTAAATTTGATTGTTCGCGTTTCTATCGTCATTAACTGTCGGTTATTAACTGCAATGAATGTACGCTATTTTGCATTTAATGTCAAGGATAAAATAGCTGCAATGGTAAAACCTCATTCTCGGGTGTATAAACCTGATTTCTGGCAGAAACCAGGTTTATTTTCGACCTGTAAGTGAGCTTTTACTTGCAATGAAATTGTGATATCGAATGCGTAACGCGACAGCTTGGTTAATATACTCGTCTAGGGTTAAGCTTTCAACATAAAAAATCAAAGATATACTGATTCCATCGCTAAGAGCGATGGAATCAGTATGAAATTCTAAACCTTAATGAGTATAGTAATAACTAAAAATAATTTTTCTTTATGTGTTTTCTTTAAGTCAGAGATGTATACTGCAAACGGTCATAAATTGAATAGTTTTTTACTGTCATTGCGAGGCGTTTTTTGCCGAAGCTGAAAGTGCGCCTTTGGCGTGCAATCCTTTAAGTGATTGACCTCAAGGGATTGCAAGCCGGGGGCGCATCTACGATTTCGCTCCACTTCGTTTCGCTCGCAATGACATAAATGTTCAATTCATGCCCGAGCAAAGTATAACAAGAATTCTATTAAACAGTTACAATTCCCTCTTTTCTAATCCCATCGATCAATCGATTTAATTGGCAGACCAGATAGAGTGGCAGCGAGATCAAAGTAAGTGAAACAATTTCAGTTCTCTGGTTTTGTTGAATGTTGTGAGCTATATTTTGGATTGAGGGTAAATTCAAATCAAAGCGGATTGCAATTTGGGTCTTTTTATCCAACGCAAATTGAAACAGTGATTTCAGAGAGCCACTTTTCCCGGCTTTCACCTCAGCGGGCAGGATCAAATCGCCTCGTGAGATGACATAGTCAATCTCCGCATTGCTCGTTTTTTCTTCACGCAGCCAGTAATTTAAGCTCGGGGTTTCAGCACTATTATTGGGATAAAGCAGGTGTTGTCCAATAAACTGTTCCGCTATCGAGCCTTCGTTTACCAGTTTTCGTTCATCCATGGAATTAAGCGCCAGCCAATCCAATCCGCACACCCGATTCATCAGACCAACATCCAGAAATAGTAATTTAAATTTAGAGGAATCAGCCTGGGCATTCAGCGGTATTCCAGCACAACTGGAATGATAAACCGGAGTGATTAGTCCGGCTTTTGATAGCAAATCAATTGCAATCTTTAATTCACGGGCTTTATCGTCCTTTGAAATGTTGCTGTACTTCACCTTATCGCCGACCGCAGAGGCGACATAGTCGAATACACGATGCAACCGAATCAGTTGTTCCTGCCTGACATATTTTGAAAAATCATCTTTATAGGTTTCAAGAATGGATTGATGAACGCTAATGGCTTCGCTTAATTGATTCGTTTGAATATATCGAAGTACGGCTTCAGGCATGCCGCCGATGAATAAAAATTCCCGATGTTTTTCTAACAATCTTTTATGGACAGTCTGGGGGATTGATGTTGCCAGGCCAAAATCAGTAAGATAATCTAAAAGATTTTTATCGCTTTCAATAAGAAATTCCTCAAAAGTCATAGGACCCAGATAGAGATATTCGATCCTACCCACCGGCATAGAAAAATTGTGCTTCGACAGCGCAAATTCAAGCAAAGAGCCGGCAGCAATAACAGGTAGCCGGGGAAGTTCTTCATAAAAATATCGTAATGCTTGCAACGCATGGGGCGTCGCCTGAATCTCATCAAGAAAGAGCAGTGAATTAGCCGATAAGGCACTTTTTCCTGTCAAGCCTTCAATTTCCCGGATAATATTTTGAATTTTTAGTGTTTGGAAAATATTATCCAATTCCAGGTATTTCTCAAGATTGACTTCGATTAAATTCAGGTTGTTGGCATTGGCAAAATTGCGAACCATGGTCGATTTTCCTACCTGCCGAGCGCCTCTAATAATCAGTGGCTTCCGATATGGATGTTCCAACCACTTTTTCAGTTTTTCTTCTGCAAATCTTTTCATGGACGAAACAGCCCCTTGTTTTGTACGTAGGACGTTTATTTCAACCCCTTGTTTTAGCCATTTTGCTAATATACGATAATAAAATTAAAAATCAAGCTCTTTAATCTTAATTTTGTAAAATCTCAGTCGCTGGTGTATAAACCTGGTTTCTGGCAGAAACCAGGTTTATTTTCGACCGTTGAGTTCGCTTTTGCTCAATTTTCTTTAAATCCATCTCCCCAATTCCATGCGCGAAAACATTGTTTGCCGCAACGATATCTTTGGGATTGAATCTAAATAAAATTTCCCTATTTTTCAAGCAAAAGATCTTTCAGTCTCTGCTTGGCTTCATCTGAAAAATTTAGTCCGTCCCGAACATAATCATCTATCGTGCCAAAATCATTTTTAATTTGACCAAAGGCAGCTTCCAGATATTCCTTTCGTGCTTCAAAGAGTGGGAAAAATTTTTCTATCGCAACTCCAAAAGCTGAAAACTTCTTGAGCTTTTTTTGAATTTCATCTTTAAGTTCGTGTGAATGATCATTGGTTTTTAAATAGTCGTGCATCACCGTTTCAACAGGTACACCCAAAATCAGTTGAATCAAGGCGCACGCAAATCCTGTCCGATCCTTTCCCCCGACGCAGTGGATCAATAACGGCAGATTGCGGCTATCGGAAGCAAGCTTTATAACCTCTGAAAATTCGGAACGAAAATTTGTTACATATTCCCGATAGACTCCTTTCATAGCCTCGTGATAATCGATCATTCTTGCCTTACCAAATAGCAATGAAAGTAACTGCAACAGAAATCCCGACTCATTATGCATCTTCACTTTGATGGGAATGTGGATGAACTTGAGCTGTGAATTTTCAGGGGATCGATCGGGGTTTTTCTGCTTTTCTTTATGGGTCCTCAAATCAATGATGGTCTGAATTCCCAATGCTGATAAATTTTTCAGATCATTATACGATGCGCGCTCCAGGCTGGCGCTGCGATAAAGCAATCCCTGTTTGACCCGCTTACCGTTTTGGGCGCTATACCCTCCGAAATCCCGAAAATTATGTATCGATTCCATTACTTTATTTCTCATATTTTTGCTGAAAATTATCATTTGCAATGATCAATTTTAAAATTTTTCTCAGTATGGTAGCCTCATGATAAGAAATGATGAAAATTTTCTATTGCCCTCGAAATTTTACAGCCCAAATTTCGCTTTGAACTTATTTCGATTGTCAAGCCTTAATTTTCGTCGTTCATCGATACTCAGAAAAGGTATTTGCTTCAGGTCATCGAGTCTTTTTTGAAGTATTGTTGACTTATTCTGAAAGATATTAACTATGGCTTCTGTCAATTGTACTCTATTTTCAGTCGTATTGTTGCTGGTCTCGTTGAGCCAGTCGTCGGGCACCTTCTCGACAATTTTATTCACAGCATCATGATTGATGCTGCAGTCAATCTGCTCAACGGAAATTGTTTCCGAATAGAATGGATGTCTTCGAATTAGTGATAGCAAGGATTGCTCAGAAAAACTTCTCTTTATCAATAACTCCCGGATGCTCATGGATGCAGAAAAATCAATGCAGAATAAATCACGATTGTTGAAAAGCATATTGGGATTGCTATCTACCCGATCGATATTCAGCATGAGCAGGTCGAACAGAAAGATTTTATTTCTCAGGTTCTCGTCAATGCTTTGTAATTGATTCGGTTTAAATGGAATTGCCATAGGCAGATATTCGATAGCCAGGTTGGTTCCAATGCTCCGAAATACTAAATCTTTTATTTCCGGATCCATAGGCTGCTGGCAAAGATCAGGCATGATCAAGATCAAGCTGGTGTGCGGCACCGGAATTCCGGCGAGACGGGCAAGGCTGGTGGTGATCCAATCGGCGACGCTGGTGATTGAGCCTTCTGCTGTGCCGTTCCATTTTACCACATAAAGCCGGTCATTGCTTGCCTGAATCAGAACCGGAAGCGATGATCCACCACGAAAGTCTCGTACAATCTCAATTGCGACTAGTTTCATCTTTTACGGTGATTTTTTTCATTGATCCAGATTTGTTGACTGCTTGGCAGAGTCCACCTTGCAGATAATCGCGGTAATATCATCCTCCTGAGGCTTGTTCTGTGAAAAAGAACGGACCGCCTGGTAGAGTTGCTCCATGATTTTTTTGGCAGGTTGCTTCCGAAATCGTTTGACTATTTCTAACGCCGGGTCAAAGCCAAATTCTGTTTCGTCCGGCGCCTGCGCTTCGGATATTCCATCCGTAAGGAAAAATAGAATATCCCCGGCTTCCAGCTTGACCGAATTTCCATTGGAATATTGGTAATCTCGCATCAAACCCAGTGGAATGCCGGTGCTGTCCAGAACATGGCGAACATCACCCTGGCGGTCAAGCAGGTAAGTTGGCAGGTGTCCGGCGCTGGCATAATCAAGCGTATTCTCGCCGGGATTGAGTCTGGCTAAAACTAATGTCACATAATGCACCAGGTCAAGGTCGGCAACAAGCTCATTGTTGAGCCAGGTCAACAGTATGCCGGGGTCTGACTCCACTTTGGCAAATGCCCGCAGGTACGCGCGGG
>JALOPY010000300.1 GCA_025453735.1 bacterium
ATCAACATTCTTTTCCAGGCATTTTAAAACCACCTTTTCTATTTCTTCTGGCACATCTTTATTCATAAGATTAAGGGGGCTCGGCTCATTGTTCAGCACCGAGATCACCATCGCCACTTCACTCACTCCCTCAAAAGGCAATTGCCCGGTGATCATTTCATAAAGAATAACGCCCAACGACCAGATGTCAGTTCGATGATCCACAGTTCCGCCCCGAGCTTGCTCCGGGGAGATGTATGCCATCGTGCCCAACGTTTTACCATCCCTGGTAATTTTAGCTCCTGCTGTTAATTTAGCCAGTCCAAAGTCCGTGATCTTGACCTGTCCCTTATCGGTCACCATTATGTTGGCACTTTTTATGTCGCGATGGATTACGCCCTTTGCATGAGCCTCGCTTAATCCTTCGGCAGTCTGAATTGCAATATCCAGGGCTTGCTCAAATTTTAGTGATCCAGCCACAATTTTTTGTTGCAGGTTTTGTCCTGCGACGTATTCCATAGCGATAAAAATTTGTCGGTCATCAGTCGTGGTTTCGTCAATCTCGTAGATGGTGCAGATATTGGGGTGATTCAGTGCGGCAGCAGCTTGCGCTTCGAGAAAGAAGCGAGCTCTTTTCTCTTTATCATCTATCGTGTGAGGGTGAAGAAATTTTAAAGCAACGGTGCGCTTTAATTTGTTATCCCGGGCTTTATAGATAACGCCCATGCCACCCTCGCCAATTTTTTCGAGGATCTTGTAATGGGAAATGGTTTTGCCAATTAAACCTGTCATAGTTTCACCGTTCTTTTTACCAGTCATTGAGTGAGAATGCAAGGTCGGGTCGATTTCAGTACGTGCCAGCAGGAGAATGTCAGAATAGGTGCGACTGGTATCTGGTTACAAAAGAATTGTGATATTTAACGATTCCGATTTTGATCGAATGATAATTATGTTTATTAGTAAATATTATCAATAAATATTAGAAAGTCAAGAAAAATTTTTGTTTATTTCAATCTAATTTTGAGAAGTTAAAAATAAACCGCTCTTTTTTGAATGGGGATAAGAGCCTGGCAGAAATAGAGACCTCAGAGGTTTTCAAAAACCTCTGAGGGCTGGGAGTTTGCAAATTTTATTCATGCAAGATTTTTTCTTTAATTGGCTTAATTGAAAATTCTAAATCGATGAATTTTCTATTCCGGCTAAAATATAAGGTCCCTTCGGGATCACAGCAATCCTCGCATTCTCCCCGTGCTTTTTCATCGCTTTCGATATGCCTTCTTCAATAGAGTCGATGGAGGCTGCAAAAATATTGTTTTTATCCGTTGCAGGAATGCCTTTGCTGAAAAGATACACATCCGCCTTGCGGAGCACTTTGACGTATTCTTCCATCTGCCATTGATCCACGACAAAGTAGTCTTCTCGCAAAATATTCTGCATGAAAATTTCGATATCCTTCGTCTGACGAAGCAACTGGCTGAATTCGGGACTGCCCAATCCTTCACGACATTCGGCTGCAAGAATGATGGTCCCGCCTGCTTTCACGATCGGCAGTGCCGCTGTCAAGCCTTTGATCGCCTGGTAAAATGTGGCATCCAGTGGATAACCTGCTGAGGTGGTGATGACGATGTCGACTGGCTCAGGGACGGAATCGCCCACTTTTTCTCTCACAAACGCCACGCCCTGTTCATGTGCCTTTTCCATTTCACCTGCAAAAATGCCAACGATTTGTTTGTTTTCATTCAATGCCACATTTACGATGAAATCCATTCCAGCCAGCTTCGCGATTTCCAGCGATTCCTCATGAAAAGGATTGCCTGAAATCACGCCTTCTCGGGCATTGAGATGCTCGAGAATTTTGGGGCTATGCATCACTTTCACGGTATCGAGGCTGGCAATGCCCGGGCAGATTAATTTTCTTCCGCCAGAAAAACCAGCCATGAGATGCGGCTCGATAAAGCCGGTGGTGATTTTTAAATCAGCATTGATATATGTCGAATCGATGAGGACATCAGTTCCTCGTGAGGTTTTTCCCAAATTGGTATGGGTCTCTTTTTGTTTAGAATAATGATTGACAATTTTATAATTGGCAGCAATTTCCTCTCCGACCAGATAAATCAATTCATCACCCAGGTTGGGGCGATGAATTCCTGTGGCGATCAGGATGGTGATATTCTCCCGCTTGATACCGCTGGCTTCCAGCGTTGCAAGTATTGGGGGGAGGATGATTTTATTCGGCACCGGGCGGGTGATATCGCAGATCACGATGCACGCGCTTTTCTTTCCCGATGCGATTTGGGAGAGCGGAGCAGAACCAATGGGATTTTCGATTGCTGCTTGTATGTTTGCCATCGGATTGTCGATTGGAGCGCTGGCTTTCATCTTTAAAATTTTGACCAGATTTTTATCCGGAACTTCGATCCAGGTTCCGCTTGTGCCGTAATCGATTTGAATTTTCATGCTATTCAACCTAAATTTCTATAATGAAGAATTAAATTTTTCCATGATTAGCTATTGCGACGGAGTGAATCGCCTTTATGCGATTCACGTACAATGCATAAAGGCATTGTACTCCAAAATCAAACTCTATTTTGTTTCAGTTTCAAAGTTTGACAGAAAGATCTTGAGCGGAATTCTCGCCAGTTCTATTTTACCGCCGGCCAAATTCAAGGGGATTAATTTGGTCAACAAATTCGCTTTCGTTAAATAAATTTTGGGATAGAGGTTGTCATGCTTGATCTCGAATGAGATGAGCCTCGGCTTGTATCCCCAGTTGAGCAATCGTCGCGTATCCTGAATGCTTTTATCCGTGCCCTTGGGATCTAGCGAGCGCAGCACGTTATCGGTAAATTGTGGACCAATTTTGGTTACGTAAAGATACCCCCCCACTTCAAACTCGCTGGTTGGATCGACGCCCTGTCCGGATAATTCAAGATTCATATTGAGCTCGGAGCCTTTGGCCCGCAATCGCTGCGAGGGAAGCAGCTTGGCAGAATTCAAGCGGGTCAAATTAGCTTTGATTCTCCATTCGATTTGATCCAGCAAGCCTTCGTGGAGATTGGCGTAGATCAGTCCGGACAAGTTGCCGTCATACGCTTTCAATGAAAATTGGGGGATCTCGATTCGCTCATTTTGAATCGACATATCGATATTGATATCCGTGGCAAAGTAATCCATCGCCTTGATTTTGCCAATGCGCACATGGGAAAATTTCTTGCTCTCGTTCATGTAATAGGGACGAAGCAGATCATAGTAGTTCGATCCCGCTTGCGCGATAAAGGACTCTGATATTTGGCTCTCGATAATTTTTTCCGTTTTGATATCGAATTTTTGTGCGAAGTGCAGCACTCCCTGAATAGAATCGACCTGGGCTAAATCTTCGTAATCCACTTTCAGATAATCAATAGCCAGCTTGCCAGAGGCTGCAACGATATCCCCCACAAAATTCATATCAGCGTCCAAAATCATTTTTCCATTCAACCAGATCATATCATTCATCAGGCTAATCGAGCGATTTTCGGTATCCATGATCAGGCGACCTTTGCCATTCACAATAAAATTTCCGGATAAGCTGTCAATCGTCGCTGTGACATTGGCGCGGGTCATCAACTCTGGAATTTGCATGAATGCGCTATCTAAAATAAAAGTCTCAAAATCGGGAAGATGTCCGAACGCTGTAAGCGGCATGTTGCGCAATGGAATATCCTGCACATCCTCGATGGTCAGGCTATCCAGCAAAGCTCTTAATTTGACATTGGCAGATTCGCCATCGGAATCGAATTCGATGTCGCCCTCGATGCGATCGAGCTTGAAATACACTTCGGGATAGTCAACCCCGGCATGGACTTTGATATTGCCATCAGTCTGGATAATTATCTCCTCAGTCTCCGGAATGATGACAGACAGGTTTGCCGTCAAATTTGAATAACCGAAGACCTTCAATGTCTCCAAATCCACCAGCAACTGCGACGGCACAATCGCCATCACTTTTTCATGATCGACTTTGAATTCATCGACAACCAGAGTTAATATTTGTTCAGTCCCGATCAGAAAATTTCCGTGCATCAGCCCGGAGGCGAAATCGCTCACCTGCATGGTGATTTCATTGAAATCAAATTTCTCGAATGTCGTATCGGTGGCAGCCACGGCATTGGCAAGGATGTCCATCGGGGAAAAAATGTATGGCTCTGGCTCATCCTCCATTCGGAGTTCGATAATATCCGTGATCAGGCTCATGTCGAGATCGATCCGATCGAGCGATTCGGAATGCAATTTAGCTCCGAAATCAATCGCTCCTTCCATCATTGCCTCGGGAATATTTCGCAACGGCAATTCTTTGATCGAAAGCTCCCCATCGAGAAGATATTTGTTCAGTTGATCTTCAGCAATGAAATTCATAATGAATGTCAATGGCGTTCCAAGAAAATCACCAATCGCCAAATTAAAGTCAGCGGTTTTAGGAAAGAACTCGGCATCCAGCGAAGAGGTGAGGGAGAGCTTCCAATCGCTGAAAGAAAAATCGAGCGTATCGACTGCAATAGAGACCGTATCAATCGACAGGCTTGCAATTAAATCGGTTTTCGGCACGCCATCCGCATTCATCTTTCCCGATACCTGGCATTGCAAATTCAGGTTTTCCAGATCAGTACCCGCATCGGGATATTTGTTATAAAAGTCTTCGACGGATAAAAGGAATAAAAAGGAAAGCGCATCATCGAATTTTTCG
>JALOPY010000301.1 GCA_025453735.1 bacterium
CCCGATGAAAGCAATTTATATGAGGAGCTTACTGGTTTTCAAAATCTCACTTTTTGCGCTTCGCTCTATGGGATAAAAAAAGCTGAACGTGAACAACGTGCCAGAAAATTGCTGGAGCAGTTCGATTTAATGGAGGCGGGAAATAAGCCTTACAAATTTTACTCCAAAGGCATGAAGCGAAAGCTCACCATTGCAGCGGGCATCATCCACCAGCCCACAATTTTGTTTCTGGATGAGCCCACGACAGGCATTGATGTTGCCAGCGCCAGACAGATTCGCACATTGATCAAAGACTTGAATGCGGCTGGTACGACTATTTTTATGACCACGCATTACATCAAAGAAGCCGAGCGATTGTGCCACCGTATAGCCTTTATTGTGAAAGGTCAAATTGTCAAAATCGGTGCGATCAACGAACTGATGGAACAAGCGCAACAGGACAAAATCCTGCAATTTTCCTTTGATGACAGGGTTCATTTCGATGGCATTGAGCCAGATTTTTGTCAGCAAATTCAAAATTGTCACCTCGATCGGTTGAATGAACGTGTCATCCAGGTGAGATCATCGGTGCCGCTGGATTTGATGCCGCTGATGTTTTTTTTTAATTCCCGTGGGATAAAGGTCATGGAAGCGAAAATCATCAAGCCTTCGCTGGAAGAGGTGTTTGTTGAAATCACGGGCATCGAGCGGGAGATCATGAAGCGAGAAAAGGAGGGCAAGAAAAAATGAAGACCGCCATCGCCTTCTGGAATATCTTGATGAAAGATATGCGGAATTACTACCTGAAACCGCCCAATATCAGTTGGGGCATTATTTTTCCATTTGCCTGGATGTTGATGTTCTTTTTAAAATCCAAAACACCAATTGAAACGATTAACATCCTGCCAGGCATTGTGGCAATGTCGATCCTGTTTGGCACGACGTCCATGCTTTCGGTGACCATCACTTTCGAGCGCCGCAGCCGTTCATTTGATCGTCTGTTGCTGGCGCCGATTAACCTCGTCTGGCTGATGCTGGCAAAATCCTTTGGCGCCATCCTGTTCGGCATCGTCAACGCCTTTGTGCCGTTCATCATCGCCTGGTTTGTCACGGATCTTTCAACTATTCACTGGGGAATTGTTTTGATCAGTGTTATCTTTATCGCCATCACGTCGACTTTTTTGGGCTTGTTCATAGCAGTCTCAGTCAGCGAGGTATTTGAAGCGCAGACGTTTTCTAATTTTTTTCGCTTCCCCATGGTTTTCCTGTGCGGGCTATTTATACCGATCAGTCAACTGCCGATTTTTTTGCGGCCCTTGTCGTATGCCATGCCGTTGACTTATGGCGCTGACCTTTTGAAAATGGCGATCCATCAGAGTGGAAATTTCCCTTTTGTTTTAAATTTCTTGATTTTATTGGCATTTTCAATGCTGCTGTTTTTAGCCAGCAAACGGAATATTTTGAGGAAATGGATTTATTAAAAATTTCGGAGAAGGAGATAAAAATGCATCACCATTCAAGAGCCAGTGATCTTATTTTCGGATTGCCATTGTGGCTGATTTTGATGGCTTTTATTATCATCGTTGTCCTTGTTGGAATTTACTTTCATAGAAAAAGAATATTATCTGATTATTTATCAACCGAAGAGCGCAAAGAATTATCAGATATAGAACAAGAAATATTGAGACTGATCAGACAAACTGGCAAGCCAATAAGCCAATCTGAAATTTGTGACTTGATTCCAATAGAACCCGAAGAAGTCGCTGAAAATTTGAGTTGGCTTCAGGATAAAAAATTAATTGAACGAGAGTGGGACTCAAGCGATCAAACGTATCTTATAAAATCTGTTAGTTGAAGTTGGACTCCAACTTAATAAAAAAGTGCTCATACGGAGGATAAATGAAGGAAAGATTAAAAAAATTTGCCAGTATCCATTGGATCGGCATCAAGTTCACTGAGGAAGAAAAAGAACCGACGACTGATGAGCAAATATCGTTTTGCGATGCCCTTTCCCTGTCAATTGTAAATTCTCCCCTAATTCTTTCGAGCAAAAATTTGAATTCTGATAATATGAGATATTTACTTGGCTGGAAGGACAGTCTGAATTTAGACGATACTGAATTTTCAAGAAAAATTGTTGATAATAATATTTCCAACAAAATTATTTCGGATATTAAACCTCTAAAAAAGAAAATCAAATCGATCGTTGTCAATGGATATGAGGCTGATGTTTTTGCTGGCTTCATACAACCAGAAGCAGTGACACCCATTTTTAAAGAGTGGTATTATAAAACAGGGAAACTTCCGTTGTATCGGCTCTCCCCGATTTCATTGGACTGTATTTCCTGCATCGTGGAATGTTTTAACGAGAATTATCCTGTCTTTTCATTTGGTTGCGAGGAAAGCAGAAAGCATGGCAACATCAGTCGAGATCGGCTGCTGATTGCTATTCCGAATGACATGAAATTTTTTCTAGATTAAAAGATGATGGAACAAGCAGCTTCGGACAGCAACCCAAAAATATTAGATCATTTTCTCAATCCCAGAAATGTCGGCGAAATCGAAAATGCCGATGGCTATGCGAAGATCGGTGATCCCAGTTGCGGTGATTTTATCAAAGTGTGGCTTCGCATCGAAAACGAAACCATTGTGGATTTTAAATACAAAGTATTCGGCTGCTGGGGAGCAATCTCCACAACCAGCGTGGTCTCGGAATTAGCCATTGGTAAGTCAATCAGAGAAGCCACAAAAATAACCGATGATGATGTGATCAATGAGCTAGGCGGTATCCCTGAACAAAAACAACATTGTTCTCTGTTAGGCGTTCAGGGATTGCGTGCTGCCATGGCAGATTATATATTGAAAGATAATCACCGTAAATACGTAGCCAGGATGGAGCAATATCGGGTTAAGGGCTATGATATTCCAGCGATACGGGAGAAAATGGCACACTTGCTGTCCAATCTTTCAAAGAGCGCTAAAGTTTTGGATGTGGGTTGCGGCAAAGGACATCTGGCATTAGCCATTGCCCGATCGGGCAGAAATTGCACAGCGATCGACATTGCTGATGAAGAAATTTATTATGCCAGGCTGAATTCGATCTTTTTCGATGTAGATGATCAGATCGATTTAGAAATTCAGGACGCACGACAGTTGAAATTTGAATCCCAATCTTTTGATGCGGTCGTCTCAGCGACACTGTTTCATCACCTGATTCACCCCCAATTGGTGCTGAATGAGATGCTGCGTGTTTGCAAATCGCCTGGGAAAATTATTATTTCAGATTTGAATGAACAGGGACAACAGGCAGTCGCTGCAGTGCATCGGGAAGAAGGCAGGGAGCACGTGATGGGCGGCTGGTCGATTGAAGAGATTAAGAGCTGGTTTGAAAATAAGGGCAAGCATCCGACTGTTTTTGAAGAAGGTGGTGAAATGATTATTAGCGTTGATGTTTGAAAAGAATCCTTTCAAAGGATTGTAATCTTTGAAAGGGTGTAATTGTCAATTGAGAATGGACAATTGTGAATTGTCAATGAAAACACTCCCTGGAATGACAACTTTGGGAGTTAGAGTGATATCGATCAAAGTTAAAAAATTAATTGATAATCAGATTAAACTATGGAGATTCAGAAATGAACCAGGGACATACGGTGGTAGATCGCAAGCAACAGGAACAACTATTGGAAACATCGATTCGTGAAAATATGGCTCGGATTAAACATAAAATCATCATCATGAGCGGCAAGGGTGGTGTGGGCAAAAGCACAGTTTCCACCAATCTGGCATTCGGTCTTGCTCTGGCGGGATTTAAAATTGGATTACTGGATACCGATATTCATGGTCCATCACTCGGCAAAATGCTGGGCATCGAAGGACAGATGGTACGACCTTCTGAAAAAGGTCCTGGGTTATTGCCGATTGAGGTCAAAGGGATCAAAGTAATTACCATGGCTTCGCTATTACAGGATGCGGATGCGCCTGTGATCTGGCGAGGTCCGCTCAAGATGGGAGCGATCAAACAGTTCCTTGGCGAAATTGAATGGGGCGAGCTAGATTATCTGATCATCGATTCACCTCCAGGCACAGGCGATGAGCCGTTGAGCGTCTGCCAGTTGATTCCTGAAGCGGACGGCTCGATTATCGTGACCACACCGCAAGATGTCGCTTTGATCGATTCCCGCAAAGCGGTTCGTTTTTCACAGGCGTTAAAAATCCCTGTATTAGGAATTGTGGAAAACATGAGCGGCTTCAACTGTCCCCATTGTGGCAAACCAATCGACCTGTTTAAAGTCGGCGGTGGCGAACGAGCCGCCCATTCCCTGGCGATTCCATTCCTGGGCAGAATTCCCATCGACCCGAAAATTGTGGATAGCGGCGATGATGGGTTCGCTTTTATTTATGATTATGCTAAAACGACTGCGGGTGAGGCGATGCAGGGGATTGTAAATAAAATCATTGAAGTAACAAGGGAAGTTGAAGCAGCATAAAAAGGATTCGTTAATATATTTCTTGATTCGTTTTCAATCATTTAATGAAAGGGAAAAAATTGTTTACTCCCAAAAAAATGTTTCTGACCAAAGGTGTTGGCGAACACCGAGAAGAATTACAGTCCTTCGAACTGGCGCTGCGACAGGCTGGCATTCAGATGCTCAATATCGTTTCAGTGAGCAGTATCTTTCCGCCAGGTTGCGAAATTATCAATCGAGATAAAGGACTG
>JALOPY010000302.1 GCA_025453735.1 bacterium
TATTTACAACCAATCGGCAGGAAAATACGGAGCTTGAAACTCAAATGACAAAATTCAATGGCAACCTGCTCAAAGCGATTAATGAGCTGGCAAAAAAGAAGGCGAACACCTATGAAGATCAAATTATCAGATAAAAAACGGTTCATCGATATTGGCGTGCTTATCTTATTTTTGACACTGTTTGCGCAGAAGTCATTCGCTCAATTTTTTGATCCAAATAATACATTGATTCTAAATACGCTGCGCGAAATCGCTACCAAACATGCGCTGACATTGGATGAACAGCGAATCCAAACCGCAAAGATGGTGCAGCAGCTTCGCCAATTTTACGACACCTATACGCTGCTGCGAAATGATGTCGAATTCACCCAGAGCCTTTATCGGGACTACAAAGCGATCGAAAATTTGAACCTGACGAATTCATATACGCTTTCAAATTTTATTTTAAATGCCGATCGATTTGACTATTGGTTTCCCAGCATGACCAGCGATATGAACATGACATCGATGGATGTCGAAGCCATGCTGAACAATGCCAATCAGCTCAAGCAAACGTACGAAAGTTTTTCGCTCTCGGTCAATGATGAAAATGTGCCAGACAATGCGGAGCAGCGGCGCCATAATGCCATGGCTGGACAGCAGGCGTTTTCCCGCGCCCTGTTTGAATATTCCCTGAAGTGCCAGGTGCTGGCAAAAACGTACGATTCCCTGGCAGTGGAGCTGCATCGGCAGGTTACCAATCAGAATAATCGCTATTCGACAGGAGAGCGGACGCAATTATTATTGGAAGCGGTGAAGTTGCGCGATCTCTCAAATTCCTATTATGAGAAGTATCTGGAATTATCCCAAAAAGCCCATGAAAATGAAATCAATATGTATGATGAAAAGCTGAATTATTTGCAATCCAAAGTAAACTGGAAGGCGTTAAAAAATCAGGTCAGTCAGACGTCCAAAATTCGGTATGGCTTTTTCGATTTGATTTCAGCGCCGTTTGAATAGAATATTCCACATTATATAGGCATACGCTTCCAACACAAAGACTCGAAGAGACCACAAAGGACACAAAAAAGAAAAAATCTTTTCTTTGTGCGCTTCGTGCCAGCTTTGTGACTTAGTGTTGAGATTTTTTCCAGTTTCGCTGTGTTGGGCTTTTCAGTGATGATTGATCCTTGCGAAAGATGAACTTAGCTTCGCAAATCGAAGATGCGCCATTTTTTAGGAGCATTGATTAATAAGTAATTAGCTTACAATGAGCAACGGAGCAAGTGGAGTTAAAGCGGAGTTTGATAACGTCAGATAATCCCTTCCAAAAAATCTCCGTGATGCTCTGTTTCCTCTGTTGCTCCTTGTAAGTTTTTGTCATTCTAATTTCAATGCAAACTTTGAAATTCTGATACGATAAATTATTGAGGATTTCATGTTAGAATTGTTTTTCAGCTCGGTTTTCTTCAATTCCGTGCATCAATTAGTCGAAACGATCATTCGGATTTGTATCTATATTTTCACGCTCGGCGTGGTCGTCTATTTTATCACGATGCTGTTTCGCCTCTCCACCGATACCGAAGGCAGGGACCATTTCTATCATTTCTTTGTCATTGCTTTCGGTGCGATTGGTTTGGCGACCTATCGCATCTGGGCGATCTGGCTGGGCAAGATATTCGTCCTGCTCGCCCGCGCGATTTTCGATCTGGAAAATGGGAATATCATGACGGAATACCTCGGCGCGTTTTTCAACAATCCCGAGGGACCGGGCTTGCGAATGTCGTTGTTAAACATGTTCAGCCTGGAAACACTTTCCTCGCTCTCTTATTTTCTGGTGATGATTGTCTATGAAATTTTTGTGATCATTCAGGTTATTGTCCAGATATTTTTCTATCTAATTGGCCCGCTGGCAATCGTGATCTCGCTGTTTCCGAATTTCAGAGATACGTTTCGGACCTGGATTTCAAACTTCTGCGCGGTGAATTTCTGGTCGGTTCTTATTGCGATTCTGTTTCGATTAGTGAAGACCCTCACTGGCTCCGCCGCGTTTCAGCAATCGCTCGCGGCGGGCGATAAGGGGGTGCTATGGGAATCGTTCATCCTGGGCGTGATCATTTGTGTGATCATCGTGCTGATTCCGAAATTATCGCTGGCTATTTTTAAAGGCGGCACTTCTGCGGCGGATCTGGGGACGTATGGAACCGGCATCACGGCAGGCGTTGTCATTTCTACTGTTTGGAAGCGGCTAAAAGCAGTGAGCATTTCGGCAACTCAACAGGTCGCAACTCGCACCGGGTCGGGTGTCATCGCTGGCGCTGAAGCATTGCGGCAGAGCCCAACAGCAAATTCAACCAATGCTGCAATCCGGGCGCTTGTCGAAAACGGGGACGTGGGGAGAGAAGCATGGAATTTCAATGGATCGACGGTTGCAAATGATCAGGGTGGATTATGATTTTTTTGCAGGTCATTACTGCTCGATTTAGAGGCTTCAATTCTTTCATATATCAAGGCTGTAAAGCTATTGATTAAGAAACACCACAATTAATTGTGGTGTTTCTTCAAGATAAAAGATGACTGTCGCCGTTTCAACGGCTTCATTTCAGTTTAGTTGCCACAGATAAATAAAATTTGGTTATAAAGGAAATTGCTATGTCAGAAAGAATTAAATACTATGAGATTTACGGTGAGCTTGTGAAAAACAAGATATTTTTGCAGCGACTGGTTCTGGGGCTAATCGCGTTAAATCTTGTCTTAGCCATATTCTGCTATATTGGTTTTTCACGAAGCGCCAAAACATTCGTGATCAAGGATGGGTACGCGTACGCCGCCAATTCTTATGAATATGTTCGCTCGGTTCATGAGGTACGGAAATTCTGTTTTGAGTTCTCAAAAAACCTGTTAGAATTCAACCGGGATAATTTCAACGCCCATGTCAAAAATGCGCTGCAGATGTGCTCGGAAGAGCTTGAATATATCATGTACAACACGATTAAAGATTCTGAAATACCAAAAATTGTGCAGAATACCAATGGAACTATAAAATTTGAAGTTAGTGAAATATTCGTAAAAGAAGGTGACCCGTTCAAGGCTCGTGTCGTGGGAAAACAGTTTTTCCCGGGGCAGTCGCCAATCGATGTTAAATTTGAATTAGACATTCATGTTGTTGCGCGAAGTGACAGCAATCCATTCGGACTTCGCGTGATTAATTTTAAACAGAGTTAGAATTGAAACGCGTGAACAGAAAGTTATTTTTTCTATTTGGTATCCTGTTTTTTTCTGCCGCGGCGCTGACAGCGCAGCCAAAACAAACCGTGCGAGTGACGCCCGGATTTGCAACAGTGATCGTTTGTCCGGTTGCCCCGGAACTTGTTACTGTTGGCAATTTGGATGCCTTTTCGATCCAGACTGCGGGGAACTACATTTTGGTGAAACCCCTGATGACCAGGGGGACAACGAATATGTTTATTAAGGCAGGGAGCGATTCGTATAACTTGCTGCTTCAGATTGCGGACAATCCTGATTTAGAAGTGCGGCTTTCGTCGTCACAGGATCTATTGGAGCAAATCGAACCAGGGAAGAGCAACAGTGAAATTGATGGACAAAAAGACAAAAACGAAACAGCATTGAAAAAAGCCTCTGTTTCGCGGCGCCAGCCATTGACAAGCCTGAACCGGAAAGCAGTATCCGCGTTATCAAGTCTATTCAAAACCCAGAATCGATACACTTACAGCGTCAATAATTCAAAGGTCATTTTTGCGATCGATCATATCAAACAGATTCGCGATAAGTTTTTTGTGATTGCTACGATAGTTAATAACTCCAATATCCCTTACGATGTGGGATATGTGCGGTTTAGCTTGATCGATTATACGCGCAGCTATGTTTTTTGGAAAAAGAAACTAAAAGAAACGGAAATAGAACCAACAAATGAATTTTACAATACGCCAGTCAATGCCCATTCTTCCGGACGATTATTATTTATCTTTGATAAACATGGTTTCTCGGAAAACAGCACGTTCAACGTCAAATGTAATGAAGAAAGTGGCAGGCGAGATTTGATCCTGGAAGTTCCCGGGGCAATGATAAAATAAGGAATTAATAGCAATAAGAAAAGTGAGAAAGAGTGGACGGGATGAATTTTCGTGAAGTATTTTATAATTTGGTGATGCGATTCAAAGGAGCCAATTTATCAAAACATAAAAAGCTGATAATTTTAGTTCCAAGCTTCATTTTATTTTTAATTGTAATGACGGTATTTTCCAATAAAGGGACACAAAAAAAATCCTCATTCCAGAACGTTTCCATCATGACCAGGGAAGCCTCAAAATCGAAAAAAGATTTGAACTATGAATTTATAAAACTGGATACGATCAAAATCCCAAGTTTTACATCTTCCCAGGAGTTTCAATTAACTGAAAATCCAGAAAAATCAGAGCCGTTTGCTATTAACACTGACAAAATCCGACCTGAACTGCAACCAACGTCACAACAAGCGCCGCCACGGACTGCAAGAGTCACGCCAGCAGCCCCACCGGTACAGGCATCGTCGCTTTTTCCGATCAGCTCGGTGAATCGAAATCCAAACATGATTATTACAAACAATCTATCAGAAAGCCAGGGAAACGCTAACGGCTCACAATCGCTCTACACAGGCAAGCAATCCGCACTGATCAAAGTGATGTTACCCAATCGAACGCCGGTGGCT
>JALOPY010000303.1 GCA_025453735.1 bacterium
CTTTTTTACTGATCGAAAATACGCGTGGGAATCGATAAAATATACCGTGACATACCCGATACGTTTTTATCGAGATGCTGAATTTCGTGAGATCTGGTTGTTACAGCAAGTCGATGCCGGCCATGACGAGGGAATGTTATCCGATGCTGAGGCAGATTATATCCGTGAGCGGGTGAAAGATCCGTTCATCCAAAAATATCTAAAATGCGTTGCCGTCCATGTCGCAACCCTGCCGATCACCCAGGTGGTCTCTGTTATTGTGGCAATTTATACCATGATGCGATTTGGAAAAACCTGGTCCGAAGGTCTCCTATATGCAGGAGCAGTGTTGGCAGCATTCCAGGCGACGCCAGTTTCCCCTGGCTCTTTGACACGCGGAATATATGTGTTGTATCTGATGATCAAAGAACGGGATATTAAAAATTATTGGATCGCAGCGATGATATCATTCTGGCACTACATTGGCTACCTGGGATTTCCCATCCAGATGGTTGCCAAGTTTCCCGCCCTGTCCCGATTGATGGCTGGCAGGTGGGCAACCAACATGGTGCACATTATTCCGGTGTTTGGCGAGCGAGGCGCGCTGCTGGAGCATTGGATATTCGATCTCTTTTTCAACGTTCCTATTTCGCTGCGCAGACTGTTCCGGAAAAAAACCGATTGACGGTTGCTCGACAGGTACAAAAAAATTGATTTTTTTTTGTCAATTTAATTTTTTTTCTTGCATGATTGAACTGAATTTATTATATTCAGTCGTTCAGTTTGATAAAATGATTTGAATTTTTTTAAAAATATTTTGGGAACTTCTGAATCTTAGTTGAGTTTAAAACATCTAATTTTCAAAATTAGGAAAAACAGATTTCAGAATACCCTCCCAATTTAAGGTCAGAAATGACCGGGTGATATTGAATAAGCGGTCTTGATTATCTAGGGTTTTACCTCCTTTCTTCCCTTTATATTTCAGGACCGCTTTATTCTTTTAAGGCGTAACCTGTTTCAGTTAACCTCTTTCTATCTCAAATAAAAAACCCCAGTTGCTTTAATGGAATTAAATATTGAAATGTTCGTTCGTCGTTCTAACATCAATATTAAAAGATTCCGTTAAATCACTGAGGCTGCAATTAAATATCAGATTTTCTGCACTCGATGAAAATCCGCTTCCATGTTTAAAGCGAAATCATAATCCATCGAAGGATTATGCCTTCTAAGCTTCATGCTCAACAATCGGGACTTCTTCAGGTTCTACTACGGTTTCAACCAGTGTTCGTTCATCACTAATTTTATGGATATAGCACTTCCAATGATAAGCTTTCGTGCTATGAACAGGAATAAATGGTTTACCTTTAATTTCTTTGTGGCAAAAATGGCAAAACGTCGTCACTTGTTCCATCGTTGATTCCTCCGTATCAAAGGGGGGTTAGGGTCGATTTATGTTCCCAAAAAGACTGATGTTATTTATTCATTTTTTTAAAAAAAGTTCCAATTATAAAGAACTTTTTTTGAAAATTCAACAAATTTCATGCCAATCGCCTTATAACCTTGATGATTCTCAAACCGCGAAGACCAACCGCCAATGAGCCATAGGCGTCAACTTAAGCCTGTTTTAATCCACCGAGGCGGACAGAGGACGCAAAGCTACGCAGAGAGTCTTTATCGATTTTTCATATCAAAACACTAATTTTTTAAACATAAAAAGCATTCGCATTCAGTGATTAACAGCAAGACCTCTGCGTTTTCTCTGCGATCTCAGCGATCTCTGCGATGAGAAGCGCTTAGGTTGACGCCAATTGCCAACGGGTGGGGATTCGCCCTTCGGCAAATCCAGAGATGCAAAGTCTTATATACTTTGCGCGGGCATAAATTAAGCTTTTAGGTCATTGCGATCGAAACGGAGCAAAGTCGTAGATGCGCCTCCGGCGCGCGATCCCCGTTGATAAGCACTAAAAGGATTGCACGCCAAAGGCGTACTTTCAGCTTCGGCAAAAAACGCCTCGCAATGACAATAAAAAAATGTTTAATTTATGACCGTTTGCAGTATATCTTTTTTGATAATTCAGGGATGTTGGCATCGTTATGATGCTTGGCGGATCGACTTTGCTATGGAAGCTCGTATCCGGATACAGGTAGAGCGTTTTAAAAGCCGAAGCGACTGCCTCATGTTTTTTGCCTTTATCGTCATAAATTTTTGCCAGTAAATACGAGGCATTTGAACTGGATTTATGATTCGCAGCGGTCTCCAGGAATTGATTGAGCTCGACAATAAGAAAATCTTAAAGCTTGGAATCGTGTCGGTTATACGTCTCCTGCAGAAAATTAAAAAGCGTGTTTGCCGGGGATTGGGCGTGAGCTGGGATAGAAAGTGCAATGAAAATCAAACCTGCCAGAATGAGCTTTAATGCATGATGATTTCTCATAACGTTACCTCATACGAAAATGTGATGATGACAGTCGTGTTTTATCGCCCAAAAATAACTACTTTTTCTGTTTAAGGCAATATGAAAATAAATATAAAAACAAATTTTCGGCCGCGCGCAATCTCGAAATTGAGAAGCGTCTGACTCGTCAATAAATCAAAACCATCTTCCTTGTCGCCTGGTAGCGATCCGTCTTCACGCGATACAAATACGCGCCGCTGCTCACTTTCATTCCCAGCTCATCAGTACCATCCCAATAAAAACGATGATAACCAGCCGATAGATTTTGATCTGCTAAGGTTTTTATCTTTTGCCCGGCAATGTTGTAAATAATTAAGTTGACTTCTTCCTGCTTCGGCAGAGAAATTTTAATCTGCGTTTTTGAATTAAATGGATTGGGATAGTTCTGCCGCAGCTCAAATTTATCAGGAACTGAATTTTTTGAAACTGAAATACCAGTGAATGTAGCGTTCACTTTTTTCGGCGTCGGAGGCATAAATTCATAATGATGGCTGGCGTCGGGATAGCGACCATACGATACATTAGCGGTTTGGGGTCCGAAACTAAGCGTATCGATGGGAGCATTTCCCAACGCCAGGCTGGCAAAAAGCCCGATCTGTTCGCCATCAGCGGATAGCTTGAAATTCGTATGAAACGCGCCCTGGCTGGGCTCGCCATCAGCCCAGATCATTAGAAATTCGCCTGGGTTCAGCAGAATATCAGGCAGCATCCAGCGTTGCGGCCGGGTGAGATCGTCCGTGAGAAACATGCCGTTCAGATGAATCGCTTCATCATCGGCATTATAAATTTCGATCCAGTCATCAGCCTGGCCAAATTCGTCAGGAATCATGGTATTGGCGGCCATGAATTCATTGATAACTAACAACGGCGATGAAACAAAAAATTCACTGGCTTCCGCTATCGCATGACCCAGGGAATTTTTGACCAGGAACGAGACCGAGTGTTCGCCCCGGGCGAGCGCAGTGGATGGGAGATAATGAAATACACTGGATGCCGGATCGAAGTAACTCCCAGCATCGTCAATCGGCTGTTCATCGATGCCAACAATCAGCGAGGCGGGGTCGATGGTCGTATTTCGGGAGCTGGCAAAGGTGGCGCTGATTTCAGGTCGACTGGTGAAAAGGGTATCCTGGCTCAGCGGTTTGATGTAATAGACCATCGGATCGGTCACGTTCAAGGCGGCATTGAAATAGGGAGGACCATCTCGTTTGGGATTTTCCGGATCAGCGATCCATTCCGTCACGCCAGCTTGCCCGTTGAGATTTGTATAGGTCACAAATTTGTAGATGTAATTTCCCGGTGGCAGATAACAGGAAACCTGCCAAAAATCCACGTCGATTTCTTTCATGGGAAAAATTTTATCCCAATTATTAAATGATCCAAGCACTCCCACGCCAATATTACCAGGACGGAGCGCCTTTTTAAAGTGAAACCTAACAAGAACATCGGCGGCAGAAGCCTGGCGCGAGACGTAGCAAAAGGCATTTTCAGGAGCGTGGACCGGATTTCTCGCGGATGAAAGCTGATTGTCCTGCGCTTCGACAAAGTAATAGATCACACTTCCGTCGGGGTGCGGCGGTATCTGGCTGCCATAGCGCCCATCGTTGGCATTGCCATCGAAATGATTGCCATCATCAAACATTAGCTGCGAACGAAAGCTGGCGCCAGCCATCCGATAATACAATCGAACGCTGGTGACGCGCTCATTATCAGTAACCTGTGCGATAATATTGACCGGCTGACTCGGTTCCGGATAGAGCGGATTCTGCTCCACCAGGCTGATAGTGGGCGGCAGATTAATATAGCTGATTTGCGATCTAGCTGCCGCAATTCGATTTTGAATATACGGTTTGAGACCATAGGGGACATGATTATATTGGGTAGCAATCGAATTGGTATAGGAGCGATGGAAATCATCAATCGAAAAATCCCAATCGAGGGTCCGGAAAGAATCGGCTTCAGCCGCCGGGGTGATCATCGCTTTGATCTGATCGATTCTCGGCTGCTGGGTTTCAAAGGCAAACTCATGGTTCATAAAGTCGACCAGGTATTGGGTATAGCGATTTCGATATTCCGGTACGCTCAAAATTCGGGTGACTAACGGACGGGGTTCAGTCGCATGGCCCCAACTATAAATATTTCGCGTGCCCCAATCGCCGCCAACCCAATCGACGCCATAGGTGTTGTCGTAGTCATACGGGATGAATTCAAACAGATCGGTCGCGGTGTTATGATAGAGATAATAATT
>JALOPY010000005.1 GCA_025453735.1 bacterium
ATCAATCGCGGCTAAATAGACAAATGGCTTAAAAGAAGATCCGGGCAACCGATTGTTGCTGACAGCCCGATTGAATGGGCTGATGGCAAAATCCCGTCCGCCAACCAGCGCTTTCACTTTTCCATTGCGGGGATCGATGGCAACCAGGGCAGCTTGAATGAAAAGTTGCTTTTCTTCTACTGTAGCAACTTCATAATCCTGAGCGCCTAAACGCTGGTCTAATTCAGCCAACCCTTGCTGAACTGCTTCCTGGGCATAGTTTTGCAGCCGGGTATCGAGCGTGGTGAATATTTTCAATCCTCCATAAGAAAGCACCTCTTTTGAATACATCTTTTCCACGATGCTCTTCACATGGTCGATGTAATAGCTGGCTTTGCCCCAGAATAAATTCAGTCGTTTCAAATCCAGAGGAATTGCCAGAGCTTGCTCCAACTCTTCCTCTGTAATAAAACCGGCTCTGACCATGCTGCTCAAAACGAGTCGCTGCCGTTCTTTTGTCACCTCAAAATGGCAAAATACGTTTGACTTGCCTGCTCGATTCCATACGAATTCGCGCCGAAGTCGATCTGGTTGCAGTATGCTTCAAGAATTTCATCCTTCGTATAACGCCGCTCCATCTGGCACGCCAGCAACGCATCTTTGATCTTTCGCATCCAGTTTCTGTCGAATGAGAAATACATATTCTTGGCTAACTGCTGAGTAATACTGCTTCCTCCACCCGATCTCCTGAACCTGATAAAATTATTAAAAATCGCACGCAACAGTCCTTTTTTATTCAATCCATGATGCTGATAAAATTCCTTATCCTCCATCGCCATTATGGCTTTGAGAAAGTAAGGTGAAATTTGCGCTAATTTGACTTCCTCGCGATTTGAAAGCACCAAAATTAACTCTCCCGAATCTGAATAGATTTCAGTCGGTGTGCTCAGCGCCAGATCGAGGAGCTTCTCAGGCAAACGAGGCAAGGAGAGCGTGATAATGAAAAAAATTACCAGCGTGATAACGATGAGAACCGTGATAAAAATAAGTAGTGCCCGTTTTTTAGTAATGGTCGGGAAACTCACTATATTGATCCTCCGGAAAAGCAAAATTTAATTCAGGATATAATTTATTTAATTTTTCGATGAAGTTATCGACCGCCAGATCGCTGGCTTCAAAAGAGTAGATTTCAGTGTAAATTCCCTGATCAATTTGAAAACCGATTGTCACGATGCTGCCGATGGCGTAGCGTGATATTCCAAATTTCTGAATATTGCTATCCCATTTTACCAATTGAAAAGGATTGTTGATCAGGCGCAGCTTCATCGAATTTGAAAGCTCATCAAAAACATTAAAAAACTGTTCCCGTGTAATGGTTCTCCCAACAAAAATATCGATCGAATCCAGCGCCATTGTTTTGGGATGTTCAAAATCAGAAATTTCATGCAAAGCTGTCAGCGGAGGATAAGTGTCCATCAAGAATTGTTTGTCGCCATCGAGAAAGTGGAAGGCAAGGCTGTTTTCTCCTTTGATTATCTTAGTCCAGATCCATTTTCGACTGTGAGCAAGTTTTAGCAAATCAAATGGGGGAATAATCTGGTAAGAAAAACGAGTAGGAATGAGATTGTATAAATTTCGGAATTGCTCGGCTCTAATTATCACGGTTTGTTGCTCATCCAGGATTTTCTGCAATTGATTCAAATCTTGAATATCTGGATTTGCTTCCTGTTCATCCGAGATCGATTTGCTAATTTCTTGCAGTTGTTCAGTTGCGATCTGATCTTTTTCGTGCAGTTCCCAAATCGTTCCCGATTTTGGGCGCAGCGGATTGGTCAGTTCAATGACGCTGCCGATGATGACTTCAACAAAATCAGTGCTAAATTCCAGGATAGTGAAGATTGATAGTGCAAGAACCGTACGGATAATGTTTTTATTTTTGAGTAGTTTAAAAAACCTAAGTTTTAGAGAGAGAGTTCCAGGACGTTCAGAGATCAGTTCTTTTTCTTCCATTTTTTTTAAAACTTGTCGATTGATTTTTAGAAGTACTCACCCCGTTCTGTTATTGCATGCCGATGACACGAAACGGTACCGGAATAAACGAAATAATAAAAATACAGAATGTCACATAGCCGATGAGTTTTCGTTTTGGATCGAGCGGGATAAAATCATTTTCCGGGGCAGGATGGCGATAGCCAAACCAGAGCAGCAAAATAATCAACAACATCCAGCCCGGATACCAGACCGCGCAAACAATGATAAACGCTCCCATCGTGAATTTATAAATTTGTTCGCTCTTATGACCGAAAATAGAATAAAGGATATGCCCCCCATCCAATTGACCAATTGGCAGCAGATTGAGTGCGGTAACAAATAAACCTGCCCAACCGGCAAACGCCATCGGGTGCAGCATGGTATCAAAACCTTCTGGCGTCGGTCCCAGAATTAATTTTCCAAGCTGCGAAAACAGCACCGATTCACCCAGGAACAGGGTTCCCTGGGGGATCTCTGAATTCGGGACAAAATTAGACTTGAGCAGTCCAATAATAAGGACGGGGATGGTCACCACCAGACCGGCTAAGGGACCTGCCGCCCCAATATCGAACAATGCCCTGCGATTGGGAATGCGACCTTTCATTTTGATGACGGCTCCCATCGTCCCGAACGGATTTAACATTGGAAAGGGAAAAGGGATAAAAAATGGCAGCGTCGCACCGATTCCATATTTTCGGCACATCAAATAATGTCCCATTTCGTGCGCCAATAAGATCGTTATGATCGAGATTGAATAGAGGATTCCATGGGTGATGTACGTCGAATATATCGTTAACAAAAACAGCCCAACATGCAAAATCAAACGATTATTTTTTAGCTTGGTTAGAAATGAAGCGTTTTTTTGTTGTTCTTGATAGGAGTAGCCATCATAAGTATAGTATTCATCACTTCGCATGAAACATCAATTCCTGATCTTTTGTCAATCATTATCCATAAATTAATTCGACCATATCACCGCGATTGACCGATAATTGCTTTTGAGCGTTATCGTTTCGCACCACAATTTCTAAAAATCCTGAGCTGCCAATAATAGCCAATGGTTTCCCAATTTCGACTTCGGCGTAGGATTTTGACAACCGATTCATTCGAGTTGAACCGACGATGATCGATAGTATCGGCTTTTGCAATTGATCTTCTGAAATATTGGTGATCAAATTTCCAAATTTATCGATGTGGATTATTTTCCCAAGTATTTTCTGTTCTGTTGCGATCGCCTGATCGACAGCACCGCGATCGTAATCCAGAATAACATTCCCTAAATTTCGAATCGGCAAACCCAGGGACAGATGCGCAGCAACCGGGGCAAAAACATCACGACCATGAAAGGTTCGACTGACTCGCTTTAAAAAGAACTGCTTATTTAACACCTCAACAACTGTTAAGGTTTCATCAGAATTAAGCACGTATTTTAAAACCTGGTTATCAGGTGCGATAAAAAAGTAACGGTGAGCAGCAACTGCAAGAATGCGTCGTTCCGATCCAACGCCAGGATCGACAACCGCAACATGAATTGTCCCTGGCGGAAAAAAATGATAACAAGTGTTGAGAATAAAGGCGCCGGCTTCAATGTCCTGGGGAGAGATTTGATGGCTAAGATCCACGATTTTCGCATCAGAATTGATGCTTAAGATGACACCTTTCATTGCCCCGACAAATCCGTCAGCTTCTCCAAAATCTGTCAAAAGTGTGATAATGCCATTGGGCTTCATCGCTTCAGCAATGCTCTAAACTAATTCCAGGTAAAATTTAAAATGGTTTGGCAATTGATAACCACAATGCTTGGCTAAAAAATCAAGATATAATGTCTCGACATAGCTGACAGTGATATTAAATTTTTTGTCCGCAATTAATTCATCAACTGTTTTGACATAATTTTTACACGAGTCACAGGCATCAATCCGAAACGGTTTTCGATCTGAAGGGAAGATAATTTTAATTGTTTTTAGATCATGGCAATCACAAAACGGACAGACCATATCTTGAAATTGCCAATTGGTATCACAAAAACGACACCACAGGAAACGCGTATTTGCCTGGTCATTGACTCTCGCCATTGAGGGTTTATTCCCGCAAATTGGGCAAAATGGCTGGGTCCAGTCATAACTCGATAACTTTTTGGTGAAGAATTCTGCGCACAACTCCAGAAATGGTGACGCAACAAATTCGAAGATCCGCTGCAGTAACGTCGCGGGGACATCATATTTTTCAGCAATCTCAGAGAACTTCTGTTTATCTCCGAACACTTGCGCGATAACGAGCTCTTTGATAGATATTTTTCTCCGATCATTTAGCTCTTCGAGTCGTAATAGTGATTCTTTCTGTCGATAGGAAAATTCCTTCACGATTGGAAAAATATCGTCAAAAATGTCCTCCAACTCTTTATCGCCAATGATCAGGTTGCTCGCGTGAAGTATCGGTTTTTGTTGGTTTATTCGTTCCGCAATATCGATTTGGTTTAATTGTTGGAATGGCAAAACCGCAATCAGTCGCTGCATACATTTCACATGAGTTTCAAATATTTTCTCATGGAATTCTAAATACATATCATAAAAACGCCGGGTTTTAAATCGTTGTTCAGTCATTCAAGTTCCAGTGCTTAAGTTGCAGTGCAATTATCAAAAAAGTAGATTTAAAAAACCTGGTACATCAATTGATGTTTTTTCGTGTATCAGGAGTGATGGAGAAATATGCTTTGCAAAAATTTCTCCATCGCTCCAAGAAGAACTATTTATCGGTCAAAACTTCGACGCCTGGCAACTTCAATCCGCCAAGGAATTCCAGCGACGCGCCGCCGCCAGTGGAAACATGGGTGATTTTTTCAGTCACGCCAGCTTTCGCCAATGCTGCAACAGAATCGCCTCCGCCGACAACCGTAATCGCGCCATGCTCACTTATACCTGCCAGCATCTTCGCGACTTCAACTGTTCCTTTGGCGAATTTGTCGATTTCAAAAACACCCATTGGTCCATTCCAGACGACGGTGCGAGCGTTCTTGAGGACAGAGCGAAACTGGGCAATGGTTTTCGGTCCAATATCTGCAGCCGACCAACCGGCAGGCACTGCCTGTCCCTCTGTCGTTTTGAATTCAGCGTCTTCTGAAATTGTGTTGGCAACAACATGATCGATCGGCAAAATAAAATTGATCTTTTGTGAGCTAATTTTAGCTAACACATCTTTTGCCAACTGGATTTTATCTGCTTCTAACAGCGAATTCCCAATCTCGATCCCCTTTGCTTTGAGAAAAGTATAGGTCATGCCGCCACCGATCAGCAGTGCATCGACTTTATTCAACAGGTTGTCGATGACATCGATCTTGCCAGAAATTTTCGCGCCGCCCAGGATCGCGATAAAGGGTCGTTGCGGATTTTCCAGCGCTTCGCCCAAATATTTCAGCTCTTTTTCCATGAGATAACCAGCAGCGCATTGCTTGAAATATTTGGCAACACCTTCAGTTGACGCATGGGCTCGATGCGCCGTGCCAAATGCATCATTGATGTATAAATCACCCAACCCGGCTAATTTCTTCGCAAATTCAGGATCATTCGCTTCCTCTTCTTTATAGAAACGAAGATTCTCCAGCATCAGGACTTCTCCATGCTGTAGATTCTTTGCCGTAGTTTCAACCACATCACCAATGCAATCAGTCACGTAGTTTACTTCACGATCGAGCAACTGTGACAGTCGCTTCACTACCGGGGCAAGCCGCATGGATTCGACAGGTTTTCCCTTGGGACGCCCCAGGTGTGACATCAAAATCGCGGTTCCATTTGAATCAAGGATTTTGTTAATTGTAGGAAGCGCCGCTCGAATCCGTGTGTCATCGCTTACTTCTAAATTTTCGGTTAATGGAACATTAAAATCCACTCTTACCAATACTTTTTTATTTTTTAAAATTAAATCATCGATACTTAATTTCGCCATGTGTTGATACTCCTTGATATGATTTTTCATTTCATAAAATTGATTCAAACTGATTGATTCATCTTGCCGCTAAATTATTTTTATTTTCTTGGCAAAAGAAGTCAGCTCATCTCGAAATTTTGGATGAGCGATATTGATGAGGGCTTCGGCTCGGCGGCGCAAGCTTTTTCCGTGCAGGTAAGCGACTCCATATTCGGTCACAACGTAATGCACATCGCCGCGACTGGTAACGACGCCAGCTCCTTCAAGCAAGTGAGGCGCGATCTTGCTGATGGTGTCATTTTTTGCAGTCGAAGGCAGGGCAATAATTGGCTTGCCGCCTTTTGATCGCGCAGCTCCTCGAATGAAATCGACCTGTCCGCCAAAACCAGAATAAATCCGATAGCCGACAGAATCTGAACAGACCTGTCCGGTGAGGTCAACTTCTATCGCGGAATTTATTGCAACCATTTTATCGTTTTGTGCAACGATAAATGGATCGTTGCTGTAATCAACCGGATGCATTTCAAACAAAGGATTATTATGCGCAAAATTATATAACGCCGTTGATCCCAAAATAAAGGTAGCAACAACTTTGCCAGGATGCAGCGATTTCTTCGCGCCAGTGATGACGCCCAGCTCGATCGCTTCCATTATCCCGTCAGAAACCATCTCGGTGTGGATTCCCAGATCTTTCTTGTTATTCATCGCGCTTAAGGCAGCATTGGGAATGCCTCCGATTCCAAGTTGTAGCGTTGAACCATCTTCGACCAGATCGGCAATATATTGTCCAATTCGCGTTTCTACTTCATTCGGGGGCGTTATTTCCAGCGTGAGCAATTCTTCCGAGGTCTCGACAATTTTCGTCGCTTTGGCAACATGAATGAAACAATCGCCCAGTGTTCTCGGCATTTTATCGTTGACCTGTACGATTAATTTCTTCGCATTTTCAGCCGCAGCTTTTGTTGCTAAATCTTCAACGCCAAAGGACAAAAATCCATGCGCATCTGGCGGCGATGTTTGGATAATCGCCACATCCAAAGGCAAGGTACCTGATCCATGATAGAATAGCCCGGGGATCTCGTAAAGAAAAATCGGAAAATAATCAGCCTTGCCTTCATTTACAGCCTTGCGATCGGCCGGACCGACGAATAATGACTTATGCCGGAAATGACCTTCCATTCCTGGAGCAGACAAAGGATCCTCTCCCAGCAACAATACGTGAACGACGTTCACATTTCTTAAAGAATCTTTGCGAGCAGCCAGCGCTTTAACCAGCGGATATGGCGCGGCTGCATTTCCAGATATATAAATTCGATTGCCGCTTTCGATGATTGAAACCGCATCGTCAGCAGTCGTTAACTTTTGTTTATAATCTTCAATCCATCTCATTTCTAATTCTCTCTTCACTTTTAATTAAAATGATACTCATTATATTCAAGATCAAAAAGGTTTGCAACAGCGGAATTCACGCATTTGCCATCGTGGATATAAACCCCTGAAGCAAGCACTCGGTTTTTTGAAAAAGTCTCATCTATTCCATTTCGGGTAATCGATAAAATATAAGGCAGAACAATGTTATTGATCGCTCGTGATGCTGTTCGGGCAACAACCGAAGGAATATTAGGGACACAATAATGCAGAATTCCTTGTTTGATAAAAACCGGGTCCGAGTGAGTCGTAGGACGACTTGTCGCGACACAGCCGCCGTGATCAATAGCAGCATCAATAATCAACGAACCTTTTTTCATCAGCTTCAATTGTTCTTCAGTAATTAAAATTGGCGTTTTCTGATAGGATTGAAAAACAGCGCCGATAAATACATCAGCAAATTGCAGCGCACGCTCGATGGAATAATGATTCGCAACTGAGGTGATCACCCGACCGTTGAGCTGGTGATCAACGTATCGCAGTCTCGAAATATCCCCGTCGAGCACGATCACTTGTGCACCCAATCCAAGAAATGATTTTGCGGTGTTGTATCCCAATTGTCCCGCGCCTAAGATTACGATCGTCGCAGGCGGAATACCCGGAAATCCACCGATCGCGATTCCTCTGCCACCATTATCGCACTGCAAAAATCTGCCTGCAATCTGGGGCATCATATTTCCCGCGATCTCTCCCATAGCGACCAGGAGCGGTCTGTTTTTGGGAGCAATTTCCATTATTTCGGTGCCAACGGCTGTGACTTTGTTTTTGATTAAATTTTCAATCGCTCCTTTGGTTTGCATGGTTAGCATCAAAAATGAGAAAATCATCTGTCCCGCATGCAAAAACTCAGTTTCCTCTTTCGTGGGTGGCATCACTTTGACAATTAGATCAGATCGTCGAAATAATTCTTCATGAGAAAAAACAATCTCGCCACCGATTTTTTGAAAGTCCTCATCCGAAAAACGGCTATCTATTCCCGCGCCCTTTTCAATATAAATCCTGTTACCCTCTTTTACAAGCGAGTAAACTCCCTGCGCAGTTAATGAAATTCGTCTTTCTTCAGCAAGAATTTCTTTTGGGATTCCAATATTCATCCTTTTCCTCCACGTGAACGAATTAATGTCAATGTTGATTTCTACACAAAAAATGTAGAGATATAAGATAAAGGTTTTAATCAAAAATGCAAGAGAAATATTGACTTTTTATGATGATTAACTAAATTTAATGCGCCACAGAATATTTTGTAGTACGATTTTTGCAATGTCCATTGATAAACTTTGCTGAATTTATAAACGCACAACCGAAGATAAAATTTTATTAACAAGTATTTTATCCTTGACTTTTATAAATAATAAGCTATATTATAAGCCATATCGAAAATTGATCGAAAATTGTTCTTATCATATTGGAGATTGGAGTGAAGCACTACACCAGTGATATTGACAGCAGCGAGACCCTTGTTGAAGGTCGTACCATTTCCAGCACCAAATTTATAGTTGCAGAATTAGGTAATATTGATTTCAAAATTGATAAGTTTCCCAAAGAGTTTAAGAAAAATTTCTTCCAAACAATAGATAAGACATTTTTCGTTTTTCTGTTATTATCTATTTTCTTGAATATTGGAACAATTCTATTACTGAAAGACCTGTTGCCGCCGGAATCTGAGACAAGTGCGATCAATCGGCTTCAGGAAAATTATGCAAAGCTGCTGCTAAAAAGCGGCGCATCATCACCCACATATTCATTTGAAACAGGAAGCTCGTCAAACAAAATCGATAGCGAGCTGATCAGTGGATTAAGCAAATGGATGGATGTTTACACGAATAGTATTATCGAAACCATACAGAACCTCCCTCCCCTGGAAACAGCGATTACAAGAACAGGAGCAAAAGAAACCAGTTTGCCTTCAAAAGAGGAACTGGCTGAGGCGCGACGATCTGCCGGAACGAGACGAGGTGCTTCATCGCAAGAGATCGAGCGAGAAGTCAGCTCGGTTGGATTGTTGGGTTTGATCTCACGGGATGCCAAGGCAATGGACCAGGAGTATGTGGATGATTTAATGGAATACGCGTCAGAAAATTCAGAGCAGTTGTCCAGGGTGCTATCGAAGCTGAGCAAAATTGAAGTGCCGCGATATGGCAGCAGTGGTTATCTAAAAAGAATTCGCGGCACGACAGAAACAGGTGATGTGACAGAAGCCAGGGGCGGACGCGTCAATACGGCCATCGAAACAAAGCAAGTTGTGGATAATATCGAACCGCTATCCGGGGTCAAAACAACTTCGATCGAAAGAAATGTCCAATTTGAAGAAGTGCCATCGAGCTATATAGATAAATTAACCGAGGCTTCGACGAAAAGCAACATCCGTTCAGCACAGGATGTGCTGAAAATTGTGCACAATCATACACGTGCCCTGCAAGATTGCTACAAACAGGAGCTAAAATATGATCCGGCTATTAAAGGAAAAATTGTTGTCCGGTTTGTTATCGATCCAGAGGGCGTTGTAACGAATGCATCGATTGTCTCTTCAACACTGAATAGCCCGCGCATGGAACAATGCATTTTAACTCGAGTGAAGGGATGGCGAGATTTTCCGCCATGCGATCCGGAAATTGGAGAAAAAACGTATCGACAATCGTTTAGCTTTGGAGAAAAGAACTTCTAAGAAACAGCAGTGGATATTTCTCAAATCTGAAAACTCTGTAACGACTCAGGTTCAGGGTTTAAAAGTTCCGGGTTCAAGGTTTAAGATGAATAAAATTCGAGCTATTTTTAAATAATAGCTGAATCCCATTTGATGACTCATCTATACTCATTAAGGTTTAGAATTGCATACTGATTCCATCGCTCCAAGCGATGGAATCAGTATATCTATGATTTTTTCTGCTGAAAGATTAACCCTAAACGAGCATAACATGAAAAAAAATAAAAAACAAACTGTTTTCGCCGGGAACCCTGAACGATGAACCTGGCAACATGAGTCGTTCCAAAACTCTTTTAAATGCAAACCAGTAATTTAACTGCCAAGGGAGGATATCGTGAGTCAAATATTCGGCGGAATAGACTGCTCTACGCAAAGCTGCAAATTAGTTCTGGTTGATACTGATAGTTCTGAAGTTATTTATACTGATCTGGTTAACTACGACCAGGATTTGCCGCACTATGAAACAGCAAATGGCGTGATTGGTGGATTAGGTGAAGGCGTTTCAGAATCTGATCCCGTCATGTGGCTTGATGCCCTGGAAATGTTGCTGCAACGGTTAAAAAAATCTTCATTTGAATTCCACAAGATAAAAGCCATTTCAGTTTCAGGTCAGCAGCATGGGCTGGTTTGCCTGGATCGCGAAGGAAATTTATCCCGAAAAAGAAGCAAGCTCTGGAATGATTTTTCTACCAAATTAGAATGCGATCTGCTGACAGAATCTGTTGGCGGCGTCAATGCAATGATCGCAGAGGTTGGAAATTCACAACGAACCGGCTATACCGCTCCCAAAATATTGCATCTGCTGCGTCATGAACCCGATAGCTTCAAGAAAACCACAACGTTTTTCCTGGTTCATAATTTTATCAATTGGTATCTGACGGGCGGAAAAAAATCCGGGATTCGGGTGATGGAACCTGGTGATACTTCCGGCATGGCGCTTTGGCACCCGGGTGAAAAAAAGTGGTCAAAAAAATTACTCCATGCCATCTCCCCTGAGCTATCTTCAAAATTGCCGCAGGTGCTGCCATCCGATCGAAGTATCGGAACAATTTCAGCCGACCTGGTCCAGCGCTTTGGATTTCATCCCGATTGCAAGATCGATGCTGGCAGTGGCGACAACATGTACGGCGCCATTGGCACAGGAAATGTTCGCCCCGGCATCGTCACGATCAGTCTTGGGACAAGCGGCACGGCTTACACTTTTATGGAACAACCTTTCATTGATCCATTGGGTGAGATTGCTGCATTTTGTGATAGCACGGGAAATTACCTGCCGCTGCTTTGCGTATCGAATTTAGCAAACGGTTACAATGCTATATTGCAGCAGTTCCGCCTGACTCATCAGGAATTTGCTGAAGTCGTCAATAACGTGCCTGCTGGATGTGGTGGAAGGATTTTATTGCCCTGGTATTCAGGCGAGCGGACCCCGGATGTTCCATTGGCAGCGCCGCTCTATTTTGGTTTTGGACTCGACGATTTTAATAAATTTTATTTGTGTCGCGCGGTGCTGGAAGGACATATACTCAATCTGTATGACGGATTCCAGCGGATGCCTGTTAAACCCATCGAAATTCGACTGACTGGTGGATTGTCACAATCCGATGCCTGGTGCCAGACCATTGCAGATATATTTGAAACAGAAGTTGTCCCGGTTGAAGGAGAAGGAGCGGCGCTCGGCGCGGCTTTGCACGCTGCGTGGGTGTATATGAAAGAACAGGGAACCAACATTCCATTACAGCAAATCGTGCAACCATTCATCAAGCTGCGGGAAAGGCAAAGAAAAATTCCCACTAAAAACAATCTCCCGCGCTATCAAATTCTAAAAACGCTTTTCAATTGCCTTAGCAAAATAGCAAGGGGATTGAAAAGTGATGATGATCCATTTCAGTTACGAAGCAAGCTTATAAACAGCTATAATCGCTAGGGTTTATTATGTAACGTGGTTCAAAAATGTCATTGTGAGCGAAGCAATCTCATAATTCGCTGATAGTTAAGCGATTGCACGCTAGAAGCGCATCTGCGACTTCGCTGCGCTCGCAATGACAGCACTCTATGAAATTCTCACCCGTAACGAGTATAATTTATCTTATTTTGAATTACTTCCTCCTTATTGAATAGTCCGGATTCAATCAGTCCTTAATTCGCCGAGATCCCAACCAAGTTTTTCTAATCAAAAAGAAAAAAAGCTTGATTTAATGAATATTTTCAATTATCTTTATTCCTTTTTTTTACGTGGTTATGACACGATTTATATATTTTAGCGCGATATTTTTTTTCAGACAAAAAACATTTTCATAGGTAAATAACATGAGTTTATTCATTGGATTGGACTTAGGCGGGACAAATTTAAAGTATGCACTGGGCACTGCAACCGGTGAAATTCTGGTCAAATTAAGCAAGCCATCGCTGGCGAGCCAAAGTCAGGAAACGATTTTTGCCAATATGTTTGCCGCAGTTGACGAATTGGTGGCAGAAGCAAACCGCCGTGGTGAAACTGTCAAAGCCATTGGAGCAGGAAGCCCGGGCGTTATTGATTTTGAAAATGGGCACCTCATCGGCAATGCACCAAATTTGCCATCATGGACCGATGCTCCAATTAAAAAAAATTTCCAGCAGCATTTCAACATCCCAACCTGGGTCGATAATGACGCAAACCTCATGGCTTTCGCGGAAGCACGAAAAGGAGCAGGACAAAATTATCGCACGATTTTATGCATCACGCTGGGAACCGGGATCGGGGGCGGTCTTATCATCAATAATGAAATTTATCGGGGAAGTCACTTTTCAGCGGCTGAGGTTGGACATATTATCATTGAATTTGGCGGTCGCCCCTGCAATTGCGGTAATCAAGGTTGCCTCGAAGCATACACGGCGGCGCCAGCAATGATTGACCGGTACCGTCGCAAATTGAAACGATACGGTGTTCTTTTCAAGATTGATGAATTAACCACTGAAATCATTTTTCAAAAAGCAGAAATGAATGAAGACCTCGCCAAAGCAACGATTATGGAAACCTGCGATTACCTGGGGGCTGGAATCGCAAGCATCGTCCATATCATGGATCCTGAGATCGTTATCATTGGCGGAGGTATCGCAGAAGCTGGACCAGAGTTTATCAATCGCATCGAACTGGTCGCAAAAAACAATGCTCTCAAATCGATCACAGAAAAAGTAAAGGTCGTAAAAGCAAATTTGAACAAAGAAGCCGGTGTCATCGGAGCGATCATGTTGGCATCTGAAAATTGTAGGAAATAAATTTTCATAGTTTTTTTATCAAACCAGAGAAAAAACGATGCCCATTATCACCGTGATTGGCAGCACCAATACCGATTTGGTCGCGAAAGTTCCTCGATTCCCTGCAACTGGCGAAACAATCAAAGGCACAACTTTTCAGATTTTCTCCGGAGGAAAAGGAGCGAATCAAGCCGTTGCTGCAGCGCGTCTTGGCGCTCAGGTCAATTTTATCACCAAAATCGGCAACGACAATTTTGGAAAACGTGAATTAGCAAATCTAAAACGGAACGGAGTAAATACTGACTGCGTGATCATCGATGAGCAGCATCCCACGGGCGTTGCATTAATTGAAGTGGATGATTCAGGCAGCAACAGAATCGTCGTGGTTCCCGGTGCAAATCATTACCTCACCCGTGAAGATATTTTCCCGATAAAATATAGGATTGAAAATTCCGATGTTGTGCTGGTGCAACTGGAAATTCCCATGGCGACCGTAGGCTATGCTTTGGAACTCGGCGCAAAATCGAAAGCCGTCGTCATTTTGAATCCAGCCCCGGCTGATGACATTCCTGCTGATTTTTATCACAACATTTCTATCATTACACCAAACGAAACCGAAGCAGCGCTGTTGACAAAGTTGCAGCCAGAACATGTCGATAGAATTGCGGAGTCGCTTTTAAAAAAAGGGGTGAACAAAATCGTTATCACATTAGGCGAAAAGGGTGCATATTTTAGAAACGCGACAAAATCTGGAGAGGTTGCAGCTTTTCAAGTGGAGCCAGTCGATACGACTGCTGCCGGAGATGCCTTCAATGCAGGATTAGCAGTAGCGATAGCTGAAGGATTATCCTTAAAAAATTCAATTTTATTTGCCAATGCCACAGCAGCGCTTTCAGTGACGACGCTGGGAGCGCAATCCTCGATGCCAACTCGCGCGCAAGTTGAAAGGCTGCTCGAAACAAAAAAATCATAATAGACATGCAAAACTGATATGCATCTTTTTTGCAGGAAATGAAGAACACAACTTCACCAATCGAAGATGCGCCGTTTTGGGGGAGCATTGATTAGTGAGTAATGCTCTTACAAGGAGATGCAGAGCAATCGGAGTTTACATGGAGTTTTTTAAATCGCCGAATAATCCTTTCAAAAAAATATCCGCGAATCTCTGACTGCTGCGCTGCTCATTGTAAGTTTTTCAATTGATATTTTTGACACAAACTTTGAAATTCCAGTACGACAAATTAATAGTTTTTTTTTGCCACCCTTCTTTTTGCTGTCATGAAAATTTACATAGTTCCTTTTTTCTTCCAAGCCTATTTTTCAAATCCATAAAAAAAAGGGCAGCTATTAACCAGACTGCCCTTCTCAAAATCAAGAAATATGATCTATCAAATAAAAATAAAGAGTTCTTCAACTAAAATGAACACCTATTTGCCAAAAGGCATTCGTGATTTTTGTTTCGAATAACCGCCCGGCACTTCAAACTCGTTATCTGAAACCGATGTTTCAACGATTTTGGTAACCTGCGACTCAGAATCCATCTTTCCCATTCCCAGGTTCATGCTCATCTTGGTAAGAAGCGCAATACCACGAATCTTTTTGGCTTCATCGGATAATTTTCCTTTCATGAACCCCATTTTCTGATAAACTTCCAGGAATTCAGTGCCCAGGTTAAATTTGTCAGTCACCCACATTTCCATCATGGGTTCATTATTTAAAAGCAGAAAAATTTGTTCACAATTATAATCCAGTATTTTATTTTTCTTCCCGGAACGATTCACGCTGATCTCGAATTCCCCTTCCTCATCGGACAATCCGCCCATATTTTTGCCCATCATTTTTTCCATCATCTTGCGTTCCTCAGCGGACATGCCTTTCATCTCTTTTTTCATCTCGGATTTCGCCTGAGCCATTCCCTCTTGCATTTGGGCAAAGGTCATCTCCTCATACGTTTTCTTCTTTTCATCAATCGTCCAAACAAGTTCTTTGTCAAAGCGGAAGATTGTCGTCCTGCCTGTCGTCAGGTTCATCATTTTCATCTTGCCTGACTTATAAAAAGTCTTTTCGTTTTCTTTTACCTCTTTAGGCTGCATTGGCAAAGTTGATTTTCGAACTGTTTGTTGTTCCCAATACCCTTCAAATTTTTTCTGGGCAAAAGCGCCCGCGGCTATAAAACTTATGGCAAAAATTGCAACCATCAAGCAAGCCAGCAATTTGGAGCGTTCTCTGTTCATGGTGCTTCCTTTCAAATATTGGTTCACAATTCAGTTAATTCCCCAACTCTTAAAATAGAAACGAAGAAACTGCTAATAATCCAGTCCCAATAAGCAAACCAGATGCAATGACAAATATCAAATAATTACTAAAATTAAATTCAGCTTTAATCGTTTTGTTCCCAAAGATAACATTTATTAACATGGTAGCGATCGCAACGACGACAGTAGTATAATAACTGTACCGAGCCATGTCAAAATAACTGGCAGCATCTGGCATCTCTTCCCGGATCGCGAATTTCATCAACACGATTCCCAAGATTAATGTAACAACTTGAATGATAATTCTAAAACCAAGATTGGTTTGTTTCTTAAGCCAGACATTAAACAGCGCGAGGACAGAACAAAAAAAAGACGCCATTAGCAGGATGCTCCCATTAACGGCTAAGCAGGTAAATTTTAATGGATCCCTGGATAGAGCCAGAAAAAACAATCCGACAAACTGTCCGATAATGATCGTCTGCAATAAAAGCACAAATTGTGGACTGGGCTT
>JALOPY010000304.1 GCA_025453735.1 bacterium
ATCATATTGTTTTGCATCAATCAATTCCAAAACTTCATACGTCTCCTCAAGCAGATATTGCCGCAGCGATTCATACGTCTGTTCGCGATCCCAGGGACACCCGCCGGGGCTGCGCAATTTTTCCATGATCTGAACGAGCTGAGCAAATTGAGCTTTCACGTCATCCATATTTTTCATAAAGATTGCTCCTGGATTGAAAATTACCCAATATTAGTAAAACCTCACTGGTAGATGGAAAATAAACCAGGTTTCTGCCAGAAACCTGGGTTATGCACCCGAGACTGAGGTATAACCAAAAATATTTGATTTGTCTATTATACGAATCTCAAATAAAATAATCAAGTATCTTTCACTACAATAATCAATTAATTATTCATAAACTATTAAAAAATTCTTGACTATTAAAGTCAATTTAACTATTTTAAGATTCCTGGTTATAGCGTCTTACATTTTTTGATAAGGTCTATTTTCATGGAGTTGGATTACCAGATTCATCCTTTGCAATTGAGTTATCCGTTTAAAGTTGCCTATAGCTCCAAAAAGTTTGCACAAAATGTTTTTATCACGCTGCGCCATGAGAACACAATTGGCTATGGTGAGGCAGCGCCATCATATTTTTTTCATGAAAGTGCGGAAACCGTTACCCGATTTTTCGAGGAGCTTCGACATGAAATCTCCCAGGCTTCATTGATTGTCGATTCAGTAATGGATCGCCTGGAAAAAATTTCCAATGGAGATTACGCAGCTAAAACAGCTATCAACATGGCGCTGTTCGATATAATCGGCAAGCAAGCCGCAGTGCCGGTCTATCGCTTATTTGATATTGATCCGGATAAGAATCTTGTTACTTCTTTTACGATTGGAATTGATGATCTAACGGTGATCAAAGAAAAAGTTATTGCCGCGAACAATTTTCCGGTTTTAAAAGTTAAGTTAGGTACGGATTATGATTATGAAATTATCGAGCTGATTCGAGGAATTACGAATATCCCGCTCCGAATCGATGCCAATGAAGGCTGGACAAAAGAAGAGGCTGTCGAAAAAATAAATTGGTTAGAGACCAAAAATGTGGAATTGATCGAACAGCCATTGCCCGCTGCTGAAATTGAGGCAACGAAATGGATCAGAAAACGGGTACATCTTCCGCTGTTTGCTGATGAGAGTATGACCAGCAGCAAAAATATGGATAAATTGCAGGGAGCATTCGATGGCGTCAACATTAAATTGATGAAATGCGGCGGTTTGTCTGAGGCGCTAAAAATGGTCAAGCAAGCGCGCCAGATGAATTTGAAAACGATGCTTGGATGTTTTATCGAGAGCTCGCTTGCCATCACAGCCGCAACTCATATTGCGCCGCTCTTCGATTACATCGATCTCGATGGCGCACTATTGATAAAATCCGATCCGTTTCGGGGCGCGCAAATTAGCAACGGACAGATTAAAATACCTGATGGGCCAGGACTTGGAGTTGAGCTGATAGGATTTGAATAGAATTTACCCCAGAATATAGGAGGCGGTGCATTGTTTCGTTTAGCAGCAAGGATATTTTTCGTGATGTTTTTGGTTACATTTACAAATTGTTCTTACTTTCAAGCACTAAATAAAACACAATCGCAACTCGATAAGTTGCGTTCGGAATTGGTGCGTTCGGAATTGGATTATGTTTTTAACGACCCGGCTTTTGCTGAAGCGCATTGGGGCGTGGTCGTTCAGTCGCTGAAAAATGGTGAATATTTTTATGTGAAAAATCCTCATAAAAATTTTATACCGGCATCCAACATGAAGCTATTTACAACGGCAACTGCGTTGGCAAAATTAGGTCCTGAACATCGTTTCAAAACCAGATTTTATCAAAAAGGCCAGGTGGATGAGAGCGGAATCCTTCATGGGGATTTGATTATCGCTGGACAGGGCGATCCAACAATTACCGGGCGTTACTTTAAGGGCGAGATTTCCAAGCCATTTGAATTATGGGCAGACTCGTTGCTCGCTCGAAATATAAAAATGATCGATGGCAATATCATTGGCGATGATAATTATTTTGAAGAAGAAATACTGGGCGAAGGCTGGGCATGGGACTATGAATCAGATTGGTATGCCGCGCAAATCAGTGCGCTTTCGTTCAACGATAACTGCATGGATATTTACATCGTACCTGGCGATTCACTGAACACTCCGTCGAAATTTCATCTGGTGCCGGAAACAAATTACGTTCAAATCAAAAATAAAATATTGACCGTTCGAAAAGGATTGGAAAAAGAGATTACTTTTCATCGAAAACCTGGCACGAATAATGTCGAGCTTCGAGGGGCAATCGCTATTGATTCCCCCCCAAAACGCGACCGTTTTTCAATTGAAAATCCGACCTTATTCACAGTCACTATTTTCAAGCAAGTGCTCGAAAAAAGGGGGATCACCGTTGCTGGTCAGGCGTACGATATCGATGATGTTCCGGACTATTCATATTTGCAATTACCTGAAAATATCATCTTTGAGCATAGCTCCGCGCCGCTGTGGGAAATCATCGATGCGATAAATAAGATGAGTCAAAATTTGTACGCTGAAATTTTGCTTCGTTCGCTGGGAGCTTATTTCCTTGGGGTTGGTGATGCTAAACATGGGATTGAAGTTGTCAAGGAATTTCTTCAGGGGATTGGAATCAAAACCGACCAGTTTTTAATGTACGATGGGTCCGGCTTATCCCGCTTGAATATGGTTACACCAACCCAGATCACCATGCTGCTCAAATTTATGCGGAAGCATGAAAATGGAAGTTACTTTTATGATTCGCTTCCGATCGCTGGAGTCGATGGAACGATTATTAACCGAATGCAGCAAACTTCGGCACACGGGAATGTCAGGGCGAAAACAGGCTATGTTGGTCACGTTCGCTCACTATCTGGATATTTATCGACTGCTGATAAGGAAGAATTAGCGTTCTCAATTATCGCGAACAACTATTCCGCTCCAACTTCAATGGCGAATATCATTCAAGATTTAGTTTGTGAAAGACTCGCGAACTTTAGTCGTGTTCCATAAGTTCAAACATGGTAAATGAATATGTTTAAAAAACAACCCCAAATCAGGCGATTTAATTATTCGCCACGCTTCTATAAAGAAAAAGAAGACGAAGCAGAACAATCGAGAATCAAGTTTCGACGATTGACCAATCGGGCTCCACTGCAGCGACGACCGCTATGGTGGCTGGCGGTTATGATCGTAATTATCCTGTTTATAGTTTATTACGTTTCAAAAACGTTCAACTCAAATGACGATAAGCTGCTTCTCGAAGATATAAAAATTGAAGTCGTTGAATAGTTTTGAGCGATCAATATTCGGATGCCGGCAGTTTCCCGAATTGCGCACTTGAAAAAGGTTAGTTTATCGCGAAGCCCCAAAGCAGACCAGTGCAACATTGTATCAATCACCTGATTATTTCAGGTTTTGAATTCAATTGAAATGTTCAGCCGAAGGTGTCAAGTACGATGGCTAATATTATTCTAAAAAAACGTAAACCAAAATCAAAATTGAACATCAGCCAGATTAAAAATATTCTCATGTCTCCTGGTAAAAATTTTTTCCTTTATAGCAAAAAGCTATTCAACTCAGCCTGGACGGTATCAAAAGGTTTATTCAATTCTTTTCCGATCAAGCAAAAACTCAGCATCATCATTGGACTGATCGTTGTTGCGGTGATCTTCGTTTTGAGCATTATCTTTCAACAAACTGAAAAAAAATTGCTGCAATCAAAGCTTGAAGAAATTTGTAATTTATCGGTTCAATATCTTTCCTATGTGATCCAGGAGGATTTGCTACTGGGCGAATACGACCGAATCAAAGCGCCGGTGCTTCGGATCAAAAACCAAAACATCAAAGGATTGGATTATGCGTGGGTGATCAACCGATATGGCGTTTGTATCGCTCACACCAATTTGAGGCTAACGGAGGGAGAGCAGCAATTCATTTCAGAGGATCATAAAAAATTTTTGCTTGCCTTGAAAACGCCGGCGGTCAAGGAGCATGATACCCATTATGATTATTATTATCCGATTTTTGAGGTGAAGAAAAGCGGGGCAGAGCAGACCAGTGTTTTTCTCGGCGTTACCGGAATCGGCTTTTCAAAGGAAGTGTTGTTGAATCCCATCCGGGACGCGCAAAAAATCATCTACATGATTGCGCTGCTGGTTACGCTCCTGTCGGTGTTGGGAATTTATTTTTTGAGCCAGCGCATGGTTCAACAAATTCAGGCGCTATCCGAAGGTGCGAGGCAGATTGGTCAGGGAAATCTCGATATTAAAATTTCCGTCAACACCCGTGACGAGCTGGGACAGTTAGCCCAGGAGTTCAATAATATGACCATGCATCTGAAGGAGAAATTGCAGATGCAGAAATTTGTCTCCCAGATGACTCGTCAAATGATTAAAAAAAATCTCTATTCCAACGAGCAATCGATTAAAAGTGAGCATTGTGAAATTGGCGTCCTGTTTTCTGATGTTCGAGACTTTGCCCGATTCTCCCAGCGGAATAAACCGGAAATTGTGGTTGCAGTGATCAATATCTATCTTGATCTCCAGGCAAAAATTATTGAGGAGAATTTCGGAATCGTTGATAAATTCATGGGCGACCAGATTATGGGCGTTTTCGAAGGGACGAATAAACATATCAATACTCTGAATGCGGCAGTTGCCATTCAAAAAGAAATCAGCAAACTCAATTTTAAGCGGCGAATTTCCAATCTGGAAATTTTGACAGTGGGTATCGGCATCAATATCGGGCAAGCTGTGCTGGGAAATATTGGCTCACAAGATCGAATGGATTATACTGTCGTCGGCGATGTAGTTAATTTAGCCTCCCGATTTTGTGATATTGCAAAGCAAGGGCAGGTTATCACTTCATCGCAACTGTATTCATCTTTTAAATTCTTTTATCCGATGGCAAAATTAGGCGCGATCAAAATTAAGGGAAGGGATGAACCTGTTGAAATTTGTAACATCGATTATCACAGGGATTATATCATGTAATTTAAGTTAGCTCATCTCAATGAAACAGATCAAATCGATAATTTGCATAACTCTTTTTCTAATTCAGGCGTCAACTGTTTTTTGCCAGCAGAATTTTTCCCGGCTGCAGCCAGATGCTCATGCAATTGGATTGGGTGGCTCTGGCGTCGCCTTGACTTTTGATCCGTCAGCAATTTACTGGAATCCAGCCAACATTGCATTCCTGACGCGGGATCGAATTTTTATCAACATCACGGATAGCCTGCATTTTAACTATTTTGCGTTTACCAAATTTTTTCCCCCATCGATAAGCTTAGGTCTCAGCTTCTGTCAGCCCAGGGATGTGTATTTTGGGCAGGAATTTGCAACGATTGCTCTGGCATATCGAGCCGCGCCTTATTTCTCTTTTGGAACGAATTTCAATGTGATGAGGACGAGTGATGATGATATTTATACCAGTTTTGGTGTAGGTTTGTTTTTTAAATCATATCCGGCATATCGAACTACGATTCCGACGAGCCCCTCTTTTTGGGAATTATTGACTTCAAGAAACATGAAGGATAAGCTGAATTTTGGCGTCACGCTTCACAACATCCCGATAAATTACAATGATAGAAATTATGAGCTGCGAGCCGCGGTGGCGTTAAAACCTGTGGTGACCGGACCGATGTTTCATTTTGCTTACCATGCGTCGCGAGATACTTTTAGTTTTCATCCGGGAATTCAGATTCCATTTTTTAAAGGAACGGAATTTTATTTTGGCATCAAGGATTTGAATCCGGAAGAATTCGCTGTCGGGGGAACTACCCAGTGGGGTCCTTTTCAAATGCATTTAAGCTATAGCTCAGGCGATTCGCGAGTCTATGCCTCTCTGCTGATTCGTTTGAGCGAAGAAGAAAACGTGTTGCTGCAAAAGCATCGAAACCTGGGGACAGAACGATTGAAAGAGGATAATTTTAATGCGGCGTTAAGCGAATATTTGAAAGCATTGTCGTATCAGCCCGATAATGATGAAATGAATTACCTGGTTTCGGTATTAAAAAAGGAGGCTGATGATAAGTCACAAAAGATTGATTCACTTTTTGTCAAAGCGGATTATTATGAGAAGAAAGGCTGGTACATTTATGCTTACACTTATCTGCAAAAGATTTTAGAAATAGACCTTCACAATTCGCGGGCAAAAAAACGCTTAAAAAATCTTAATCCGCAATTGACGAAGTACCTCGAAAAGCTGTTTCG
>JALOPY010000305.1 GCA_025453735.1 bacterium
CGGTTTACAGAGTTTATTGGTTACTCACCAACACCATGATAAATCATGGTGTTGGTCTCAATACGATTTGAACTAACACCATAAATTATTATGGTTTTAATTGGAAATATCAATGTCGCATTACCAACTTTTAGGATTTGCACCCTCTGCTTTCTGGATCTTTGATAAAAGTGATTGATTTTTATATTTATTATCATTATTTTCTTCGTTACAAAAAGAATTAAAAAACACGATCGCATTTCCTTCCACTGCACTTTCAACTTGTTCGGCATCTTAAATTTTAAAAATTGTTTCAGGAGAACGAGATGTATTTAAAAAGCGTCGCTATTATTTTTATCTTCATCCTTTTCTCGAAGATTGCCTCCGGAGATGAGCTTTACAGCAAAAAATTATTGTACGATTTTTCCCCGCTACGAACATTTTCAGGAGATAATCTCAAGGAAGTGGCATTTCCTATTGGCGGAATTGGAACGGGAAACATCACACTGGGAGGACGTGGAGAATTACGCGACTGGGAAATTTTCAATCGCCCTGGAAAAAATAAACAACCTGATTTCGCATTTTTTGCCATCTGGGCACGCAGAGTTGGAGATAAATCTGTGGCTAAGATTCTCGAACGAAAGTTATTCCCTCCTTACACCGGTTGGATGGGAATACCGCGCCAGACCCTGTCCGGCGTTGCGCGATTCAATGAAGTCGAATTTAAAGGCGAGTACCCTTTCGCGTGGTTGTCATTCCAGGATGAAGAAATACCTGCTGATGTTAAGCTGGAGGCGTATAATCCGATGATTCCGTTAGATCCGGATAATAGCGGCATTCCGGCTGCAATTTTTAATTGGATCATTTCTAATCCATCTGACAAACACGTCGAAGTCGCGATTTGCTTTTCCATGCAAAATCCAATCGGCACCGATGGAAAGGACTTTGGTCGCAATTTAGTGAAGAGTGGCATCAATGAGGCTATCGATCTGGGAACGATTCGGGGAATTAAATTCAGCTCAAATTATTTAAAGCCAGAAGATGCAAATTATGGCAGCATCGCCATGATGACATCAGAACAAAACATCAATGTTCAGACAAGCTGGTACCGAGGCGGCTGGTGGGATAACGCGCATATCTTTTGGGATGATTTTTCAGATGATGGCAAAATCAGCGAAAAACGGGAGCGGATTATCTCACCTGAAAATGCAACGGATATTGCTTCCGTGATTGTGAAAGTTGAATTAGCGCCCAATGAGACCAGGACAATCCCGTTTTATTTAACCTGGCATTTCCCCCAACGAGAGAACTACTGGAACCGGGAGGAGCAAGTTCGCGGGAAAAAAATGAACAATTATTATGCGACAAAATTTACCGATGCTGTTGAGGTTGCCAGCTATGTTCATAAAAAGTTGAATTATTTAGAATCAAATACCCGATTATATCACCAGTCATTGTTTGGAAGCACGCTGCCAAATTACGTGCTCGACGCTGTATCTTCCCAGGCATCCATATTAAAAACAAATACCGTCATGCAGATCGATGACGGAAGATTCTTTGGTTTTGAAGGGTTGTCCGATGATGCGGGCTGCTGTCCCATGAATTGCAGTCATGTCTGGAACTATGCTCAAACCGCTGCATACCTCTACCCTTCTCTGGAACGATCGGCTCGTGAAACAGATTTTTTGTATAACACGTTTGGCAATGGCTACATGGTGTTTCGTACCTTAATTCCATTGGGCGAATATTGGTGGCAATTTAAACCCTGCGCCGACGGACAGATGGGCGCCATTGTCAGGGCGTATCGGGAGTGGAAAATATCCGGGGATAATGAATGGCTAAAACAGATTTATCCTGCTATCAAAAAAAGTTTGGAATTTGCCTGGAACGGTGTGGGAAATATTTCGGAAGAGTTGAAATGGCAGCAAGACCAAATGGCTCTGCCCTGGGATGCCAACAAAGATGGCGTGATGGAAGGCGAGCAGCACAATACGTATGACATCGAATTTTATGGTCCCAATACTATGACTGGGGCGATTTATCTGGCGGCTTTGAAAGCAGTCGCTGAAATGGCGACAGCAATGGGTGATAATTTGTCGGCGAAACAATACACAAAAATATTCCAAAGTGGCAGCAAAAAATATGATCAATTGTTATGGAATGGCAAATATTATATTCAGGATGTTCGCGTTGAACCGGGATTGAAAGTGCCGGATTGGCTGCAAACTCCGCAGGAGGAGAGCGCCTGCGATAGCACGTGCGCATGCAAATCCTCTCCAGGCGGGAAGAAAAAATCATTGGAAGACGACCTGATTCCCAAATATCAATATGGCAAAGGATGTTTATCGGATCAGTTGTTGGGGCAGTATGAGGCGTTTGTTACCGGGCTGGGATATGTGATGGAGCCATCGCATGTGAAGCTCGCCCTGAAATCTATTTTCGACTACAATTTCAAAACCAGTCTCAGTGACTTTTCAAATGTCCAGCGGGTCTATGCGCTAAATGATGAAGCAGGATTATTGCTCTGTTCCTGGCCCCTGGGGGATCGTCCCAAATTGCCTTTTGTCTATTCCGATGAAGTCTGGACAGGAATCGAATACCAGGTTGCCGCCAGTTTGATTTATGCCGGGTGGATCGATGAGGGACTCACCATTGTCAAAGCGATCCGGGATCGACATGATGGTTTGCGCCGCAATCCCTGGGATGAATTTGAATGCGGTCATCACTATGCCCGGGCAATGGCGTCCTGGGCAGTTTTGCTGGCGCTTTCTGGTTTTCAGTATGATGGAGTCGAGCAATCAATTACTTTCTCGCCAGTGATTCATTCTGAAGATTTTCAAGTCTTCTGGTCTTGCGGCACAGGCTGGGGCACTTTTTCGATGAATGATGCAAATATGTCGTTGCTCGTTCATTTTGGCAAGATCGAGTTAAAAAACTTTGGCTTTAAGCCAGTGGCGAAATCGAAAATCAAAAGTATCCAGATCGAACAAAAAGCAATAGCATTTAAACCTGTTATTGATCATAATTTCTTGTATGTTCAATTTAAAAATCCGGTTCAAATTCAGGCAGGAGATGCGTTGACAATAACAATGAAGCAATGATCGAAAATAAAGAAACTATAAAATTGCGGTCAGGGACTGCAACTACCCAATAACGGATATACTCGTTTCGGCTTAATTTTTCAGTTTAAAAAGTGAGTGATGATACTGATTCCATCGCTCCAAGCGATGGAATCAGTATCATCACTCCAGGCGCTGGAGATCAACTCCACATTGGGTTTTTTAAAACCAGATTCACTGAAATGACTCGTCTGCGACTGCTTTTTTCAACAGTGATCGTGCAATCATCTAATTCAATTTTAACATCCTTTTTGGGAATGAATCCCAACTTTTCAATAATGAATCCGCCCAGCGTCGTATAATCTCCTTCTGGAATGGAAATGTGAAATTTTTGATTGACTTCATCAATCTCAGCCATAGCATCGATCACGATTGTTGAGTTATCGATATATTTGTACATTTCCCCAGAGTCAATATCGAATTCATCTAAAATTTCACCAAACAACTCCTCGATCAGGTCTTCGAAGGAAATCAGTCCGGCTGTTCCGCCGTATTCATCAACAACAACGGCGATGCTGATCTTTTTCTCACGAAACTCTTGCAGCGTCTCAAAAGCAGATTTTGTTTCCGGAATATATAAAATAGTCTCGAGGATTTCTTCCAACTTTTCTGGCTGGAAAAACAGGTCTTTCGCCAGGACAAAACCGATAATGTTATCGATATTTTCTTGATAGACGGGGATCCGTGAATAGTCTGATTCTTGAAATTTTTTGAATAAATCAGGTATTGTAATCGTATCATTCACTGCAAAAATTTCGGTTCGCGGGATCATAGCTTCTTTGACGCGAGTGTAACGCAAATCAAAAATTCGGCTGATGATTTCGAGTTCTTCGGAATCGATAATTCCCTGTTTCTGGCTCTCGTGAATCAGCCGCATAATATCTTTTCGGGTTAAAATATCCCCCATTCTCTGGTCTTCAGGGACACGAAAACGTTTGACCAAAAAATTTGAAATTGACATCAGCAATAGGTTAATTGGGAGAAATAATATCTTGAAAAAATTAAGCAGTTGCGCGGTTCGAATGATTAAATTATTGGCAAATTCCCAGCCGACAGCTTTAGGAATGATTTCAGAAATGATAAGCAGCAACGAGGAAGAGATCAACACGATGATGAAATCAGCAAACGAATCTCGCAGCAGAAGACCAATCAGCGAAGAAAAAATGACATGGGAAAGGTTTGTTCCTACCAACGCCGTGACAAGAAATGTTTCTGGTCTCTTGACAAATGAATAGACTCGTTGTATTCCCTTTACCTTGCGACGAAAAAGAACTTCGATTTTTATTCTGCTGGCAGAGAGAAAAACGGTTTCTGCACCTGCAAAATATCCTGCTAAAATAATCGCGGCGAGTGATAAGGTTATTGCTAAAGCGCTATCCTCAATCATCTTGAATGATAGAAATTTTTCCTGAAGTTACATCCACTAAATTTGTTTTAAATTTATCCACAACGCTCAACCGAACAGAAACCTCAATTTTCACGAGTGCATCGTAACTGGACTGAATAACAACTCCATTGAACTGGGAGATGACTCGCATGACATTGCCTGTGAGGTTATAATCGAACGC
>JALOPY010000306.1 GCA_025453735.1 bacterium
ATTATGATGAGGCGAAAATATTTTTGATCTACAACCACCAGCTTTCCAAAACAAGCTTGATTTTCGATCATAGCTGCTCTCATTTTACCTTTCTTTTTAGCCATGATTAGATAAAAATATCCTTGATTTTTAACCATCGGATTTTCGAGCCTCGATGGCGGTTGAATAGTTATTCTTTGCACGGGCACTTTTATGTCATTGCAAGCGAAACAGAGTGGAACGAAGTCGTGTAACAAAATATTCGATTTATGACCGTTTGCAGTATAAGCAGGAGAAATGAGTTGAGTGGGGATTAGAGCAGGGAGACTATTGTCTTTCACTCCAGCATCAGGTATTTTCCTAACAAATTTTCAGTGAGACAGGAATGAATTGGCAGGATCACCAAAACATCTCCAATTTTACCTGATCGAAAAAATTCAGAATCGGTCTGAATAATCGCTTGATCCATTCCAGCTTCTGATCTGGAACACGTCATTTGACTGCGTCAATCGTTGTGTTGACGCAGTCAAATGACATTAAAGCAGGCTGCCAAGCGATCCTTTTGTTACTTCTTCCAGAAACTCCAGAACACTTGAATCGCTTTAAAAAAAGCAGAGACTGTTCCGATAACACCCAAAACCGGATGTTGGATTTTTCGCTCAACCTGTTTTTCAAAATCCGTGATTCGTGTGGCTGTCTCGCAGTATCGATAAATCTTTCTGCCTCTTTTGCAACCCGTCGCACTTGAAAAAGTACGATGAGCAGCCCAATCACAAAAATCACAATGAAGACAGCAATAATTGCAACGCTTATTTCGAGGGTCATTTGTCTATTCCTTGTTTCGATTCAGGACTGTGAATTAAATATGTTACTCATTTGATAATGCGATCGTGCTTCTTCTCTATGAGCAAAGACCATTCTTAAATGGGACAGTTATTTAATTCACGTCCCTTAATTCATGTCCCTAAGCTTTTTTCGACTTAACTTTGTCAATTTCTTCATGAAATTTCTGTTTACTCGCTTCGATTGCCTGTTTGATTTTGCCTTTTTTATCCTTAATCGAAGTTTCCGCTTCGTCCACGATCTCTTTCATGGGCTCGAATTTCTCCTCGGCCTTATCTTTCATTTCCTCTGCCCATTTTTTGGTCTTGTCAATCAGCTCCGTTGCTTTTGTTTTCGCTTCTTCCAGTTTCTGCTCCGCTTCCTTTCGCAACTCCTCGACCTTTTTCAGCCCTTCATCCATCAGATCTGAGGCTTTTTCTTTCGCTTCGGAATAGAGGATGTCTGCGTCATGCTTGATGTCGGATGATTTCTTTTTTATATCTTCCCGGAATTCTCGTCCACTTTTGGGCGCATACAACAATGCCAGCACTGAACCAATTATTCCACCAAATATTATTCCTGTAATGAACGCCCCTGCGGTACTTTTATGATTTTCATTTTCCATAGTGATTCCTCTCTCTTTTAGTTACCTGTTTTGATCACAAACTTTCAATTTTATTTGCACCGAAATTACAATAAAATTAACTCAAAGTCAAGTTGTTTTATGCGTTCTCAGTAAAATCTTACTCACAGGTGCAAAATAAACCTGGTTTCTGCCAGAAACCAGGTTTATACTCCCGAGACTGAGGTTTTACCGTTTTCAACAAAAAATCACTTGCAAAATGTCTCCGTAATCGTTACATTAGATAAACAAATTCAGAGGAAGAGAGACGGAGATTTTTTGATGTTCAATTCTATCATGGGCACAAGGGGCACTCTGGGAATTCTGGTCGGCGGTGGTCCTGCTCCCGGCATCAATGGCGTGATAGCCGCGGCGACGATCGAGGCGAAAAACGCCGGTTTAAATGTTATCGGCATCATGGACGGTTTTGAAGGTTTAGAAATAGGAAATATCGAGAATGTATTAGAGCTGGAAATCAAAGATGTATCCAGAATTCATTTTGCCGGCGGCTCCATGCTTCGAACCTCCCGCGCGAATCCGACTAAAAGTGAGACGCTCGTCAAAACCACGATAGAATCGATCCGAAAATTGGGATTGAATTATCTGATTACGATCGGAGGAGACGATACCCTCTTTGCAGCATACCAAATATCGAAGCGACTCAGGCATGACGTGAAAATTGCCCATGTCCCGAAAACCATTGATAATGATCTGCCGCTACCCCAAAATCTTCCGTCATTTGGTTATCAAACCGCTCGGCATGTTGGGGTTCAGCACGTTCAAAATGTGATGGAAGATTCGAAAACCACCAATCGCTGGTACCTCGTCGTAACGATGGGAATGAAAGCCGGACATTTGACATTGGGAATTTGTAAGGCAGCCGGAGCGACTCTGGCGGTGATTGGCGAAGAATTTCATGCTGAAAAAATTTCCATCACCCATGTCTGCGATGTGATCGAAGGCGCGATGATCAAGCGCCGGGCAATGGGGCGAAGCGATGGTGTGATTTTGTTGTCGGAAGGCATTGCCGCGAAATTTCCTGAGGATGAACTAACAGACAATTGCGGCGCTTCAATTAAATATGATGATTATGGAAATATTCGAGTTTCAGAAATTGAGCTGGGAAAAATAATCAAAAACGAAATTGAAACCCGTCTTGCCCGACGCGGCGAAAAGATGACCCTGGTGGAAACCAGCATTGGCTATACGCTTCGTTGCGCCGCTCCTATTCCGTTTGACTGCGAATATGTTCGTGATCTGGGCTATGCTGCGGTTCATTTCCTGGTGAGTCCGCAATTTCAAAATCAGCACAGCGCGCTGATTTGCGTGGATGCAGGAAAATTAGTGCCCATCGAATTGGAAGAAATGATTGATCCCGAAACTGGCAGAACCAAAATTCGGTATGTCGATGTTCATACCGATTCTTATGCTGTAGCCCAGGAGTATATGATCAAACTTAAAAAAGAGGATTTTGCAGAGCCAGAAAAACTGCTCTCGCTGGCAAAATCCGCTCAAATGACGCTCGAAGCGTTTCGCCATAAATTTGAGTATCTTGTGAAATAACGTTGTCAGCCAATGGCAAGGCAAACCACACTGATTCCATCGCTCCAAGCAATGGAATCAGTTATAAACATAAAATGAAAATCCCATACTACCAGAGGAATAGACAAATGAAAAAAGCTGTTTGTGCAGGAATCAATAATTACCCTGGATCAACGAATGATTTGCAGGGCTGCGTGAATGACGCGAAAGATTGGTCTAATTTGCTGCAATTGAATGGATTTGAAACAAAGATAATTTTAGACAAACAGGCGACTCGCGCGAATCTTCTCACCGAGCTTGAAAATTTGATTACGAATGCTGCGGCTGAAGATGTCATCGTATTCACCTATTCAGGACATGGCACCAATGTCATCGATACCAGTGGCGACGAAGAGGATAGTTATGATGAAGCGCTCTACGTTTATGATGGCATCATATTGGACGATGAGCTACGGGCAGTCATTCAAAAAGCAAAACCCGGCGTGCATCTTGTCATTATATCTGATAGCTGTTTTAGCGGCACCGTCACACGAGTGTCGCCAACCGGAATTCCGCGATACATCAAAACCGATGAAATTCCGCCTCATTTTAAGTTGAAGAAAAAATTGTTATCAGAAGAGGATATGATCGAAATTTTACTTTCGGGCTGCGACGATGATGAATACAGCTATGATGCTTACATCAATGACCGCTGGAACGGCGCTTTTTCTGCCAATGCCATCAGTCTCATACAAAATAAACTGACCTATATTGAGTTTTACTCCGCGCTGAGGGAACTTCTGCCGTCTCGTGAATATCCTCAGACACCGCAATTGGAAGGTTCAACAGTCAACAAAAACAGATTATTATTCGAGACAGATTCGTTGGTTCCACTGCCAGAGCCGGAGCCCGAGCCAGAACCAGAGCCTGACAAATCCTGGTTTTCAAAATATTGGTGGGTGATCGCACTAATAATTTTAACTCTGCTAATTATCTATTGGCTTGTAAAATAATTAAGAATATCTTTTCAGGGCTTTTTATGATAAAAAAACTATCCAGTCTGGTCATAATTTTATTCTTAATTTCAAATCATGCTATATTCGCCCAATACCAGGATAGCGAAATTCGCATCCGGGGCACCAACACCAGGTATGAACCTGGCGATTGGACGAGTTATTCAGCAACCCGTTGGATTTCCTCGCTGGCGCAGGGAAGAGAGTTTGTTTATTTCGGCACATCCGGCGGCATCACCCGATATAATTTTTATTCCAATAAATGGGATACGCCGCTGACGACCAGCGATGGTCTGGCAGATAATTTTGTTCAAACAATCGCGTATGATATGAACACCGATTACCTCTGGTGCTCGACCCCGCAGGGCGTTAGCGTTTATCGCACGGCTTTTCGACGCTGGGAAAATTTTTTTAAAGATGAATTTAAATTAGCCTGGGAGGATGAGATTGTCTCCATCGGCTTTGACAATCAATCAGTCTGGCTGGAATCGAGTCGCGGCAGCTTCCTCGTCAGTCAAAATCAGCAAGGCTATTTTTCAAAAGTATCCGCATCGGATGTTCCCATGCAGCAAATCGCCTGGTTCGGCAGGAGAGCGAATAACTTGCGGAGTATCCCAAATTTATTCATGCACGGCGGCTATTTTTTTGATCCGGACGGATATATTAAAGACCATCGTCTCAATACCTATCGAGTGACTAGCTATTTCAACGATCCCTGGGGCGTGATCTGGGTTGGATCATGGGGAATCGGCGCTGGCAAAGCGGACTATCGCATTCAAATTTTGGAATTGATGCCTTATGGATTATTCATTAAAAATGCCAATGCCCTGGAAATGGATTATGACGGCAATTTTTGGATTGGCGGCATCGGCTCCTACCAGGAAGAGAGCGGAATTACCTATTGGGATACCCGGCTGGATTCCTGGACAAATTACCAGGCTCGCTTTGATAATAGCCTGTTCAGCGACCAGGTGACATCGATTGCAGTCGATGATTCCTGCGTCTGGTTTGGAACCGAATATGGATTAGCCTGTTTTGCTCCCGATAAAAATGCCTGGCGGACGTTTGATGTCAGCTCCGGGTTGGGCGATAATTATGTGCTCGATGTCGAAGTCGATGACGAGAATGTCTGGATCGGGACGCTGAACGGCTTGT
>JALOPY010000307.1 GCA_025453735.1 bacterium
CTGGCGCTGCGACAGGCTGGCATTCAGATGCTCAATATCGTTTCAGTGAGCAGTATCTTTCCGCCAGGTTGCGAAATTATCAATCGAGATAAAGGACTGTTAGAGGTGACTCCAGGTCAAATCACTTATTGTGTAATGGCAAGAAGCTCCAGCAACGAACCACGCAGGCAGCTTGCCGCTTCCATCGGCGTCGCTATTCCTACTGATACTTCCAGTTACGGCTATTTAAGCGAACACCATTCTTATGGCCAAACCGATGAAGAAGCTGGAGATTATGCCGAGGACCTCGCCGCTGCAATGCTAGCTTCAACGCTTGGTGTTGAATTCGATGAAGATGAAAGCTGGGATAATAAAAGGCAGATCTGGAAGATCAGTGGCAAGATTGTTCGGACGATGAACATCACGCAATCGGCACGGGTGAACAAAGACGGTAAATTTAAAACTGTTGTTGCCGCTGCTGTTCTGTTGCCTTAATTATTTTTCTTGAAAATGGTCGCTGTGAGTTGGTTTGAATATGACCATGCTTCAGAGAAAGTTCTCATGTCAAGTTCTTTGGCACCCTCAGTTTCGGCTGGATCGTTTATGAGCCAGTAGTTGGTTTCGTAATTAAAACCAGCGACGATAACAGCATGCAAAATAGGCTCTCGCCAAATGAATATAATCGGGGGAATATTTTCATGAAGGAGATTTAAGATTTCCTGGACAGAACTCTGAAAAAGACTGACTTCAAATCCCAGGGATGAGATGTGATGGATGTTTATTGGGCTGGTTCCCGTTGGTTTGCTCTTCAGGAGTTTACGCAGATGTGTTTCTGGAATTTTTTTCCCAAAGTAATCCAGGATCATTCTGACACAAGCAGCTAAACAGCTAGACTCGAACTCCTGGCGGTAATGAGGTATTATTAAGTAAATTTTCGACACGATTCTCAATTTCCTTTATCGATTGTGGCTCTTTTAATTCAATGTTGCCGTTATCTACTTGAACCAGGAGTTCACCGATGGCGCCCAGGGTTCCAACGGATGGCAATGAGTAAATAATTGGCAGTCGCCAGTAGATCTGTTTTTCTATCCAGAGTTCTGGTTCTCCTGTGGAGACTAATTCGCCCAGGTGCATCAAAAGGTAAAGATTCGCCTTCTGGCGAGCCACAAAAGCCGAAATATTGAACGTGGAGTCAACCTCGACTTTAAAGGAAATTTTGGCTTTTTCAGGTATGGGAATGGTTAGTGACATTGGTAGCCATCCTTATAAATTAGAATCAATTTTGCAGTTCAAATATAGTTAATTTTTCTAATGAAAGCAAGTGTTAATTATTGTCATTTGATGAAACCCTTCCGAAGGATCTGAACCTTCGGAAGGATAGGCAGAAAGCATTCCTAAACCTGTCAGGTTTAGGAATGCTTACCCGATCAAAGGAGAAAAATAAAAAATGATCATCAGCATCGCCAGCGGCAAAGGCGGAACAGGCAAGACAACGATAGCAGTTAATTTAGCCCTGTCATTGGAAAATAATGTGCAATATTTAGACTGTGATGTCGAGGAACCGAATGGGCATATTTTTATCAAGCCTAAATTTCAGCCGCCAATTACGGTCGGCACGCCGATACCCGAAGTGGATAAATCGAAATGCACCTATTGCGGCAAGTGCGGGGAGATCTGTCAGTACCATGCCATTATCGTGATCAAAAATAATGTGCTGGTTTTTCCCGAGCTGTGCCACTCCTGCGCAGGTTGCTGGCTGGTTTGTCCTGAAGATGCCATCACCCCCATCGATCGGGAGTTGGGAATTATCGAGCAGGGCAACAATAGTGGTGTCGAATTCGTTCATGGCAAACTTCGCATCGGCGAAGCCATGTCGCCGCCGCTAATTCGAAAGGTAAAAAGCAAGATCGATCCTGCCAAAACCGTGATCATCGATGCGCCGCCTGGCACCTCCTGTCCCGTGATTACATCGGTGAAAAACAGCGATTTCGTCCTGTTGGTCACCGAACCGACGCCATTTGGTTTGAATGATTTGAAACTGGCGGTGGAAATGGTTCGCAGCTTGAAGCTCAAATTGGGCGTGATTATCAATCGGTCGGATGTGGGAACTGATGAGGTGCGGGATTATTGCGCCGAAGAGGATATTCCGATCCTGATGGAAATTAAAAACGATCGCAAAATCGCCGAAGCCTATTCCCGAGGGACACCATTGGTTGAGCTTTACCCCGAATACAGAACAAAGTTTCAAGAATTGTACCATGACATCGAGAGGAGGGTGGGCGCATGAAAGAGATCGTGATCATCAGCGGCAAAGGCGGCACAGGCAAAACAACCATTGCAGCGGCGTTTGCTTCGCTGGCAAAAAATAAAATCATGGCCGACTGCGATGTCGATGCAGCCGATCTCCATCTGATCCTCAGTCCCGAGATTCAGCATGAGGAAGATTTTTACAGCGGCAAAACGGCATTTATCAGAGAGAAGGATTGCACCTTGTGCGGCAAGTGCATCGAAGTCTGTCAGTTTGATGCCATCAGCCACGATTTTGTGGTCGATCCTGTTGCATGTGAGGGCTGCGGCGTGTGTGTGTATTTCTGTCCTGTGGATGCCATCGATTTTAATGAAAATTTGAGCGGACGCTGGTTTATTTCAAAAACCCGATTCGGTCCCATCGTGCATGCGAAATTGGGCATCGCCCAGGAAAATTCAGGCAAACTGGTGACGCTGGTGCGGCGACAGGCAAAGCTTTTGGCTGAAAAAGAACATCTGGATTACATTATTATCGACGGTGCGCCAGGCATTGGCTGTCCTGTCATTTCATCAATTACAGGAGCGAATGCCGTGCTGGTGGTGACTGAACCGACCTTATCAGGAAGACATGATCTGGAACGGGTGGTCAGTCTGGCAGCGGATCATTTTCACATTCCGACCTTTGTCTGCGTCAATAAATTTGATTTGAATGTGGAGTTGACGGATCAAATTGAAAAATATTGTCGAGACAGAAATATCGGCTTTGTTGGAAAGATTCCTTACGATACCATCGTCACCGAGGCCATGGTGCAGGCAAAGACAATCATTGAGTTTTCGGATGGGGTGATTGCAAATGAAATTAATAGGATGTGGGAAAAGATATATCGATCAATTTAAATAGGAGACGTATCGTGAACAAAAAGATTAAAATCGGCATCATCATCTGCGACCGCTACCACACCTGTGCTGGCGGAAAATGTTTTCGTTCGCTGCGAAATCGAGAAGGGGCGTTCAGCATCTACAAAGATCAGGAAATTGAGCTGGTCGGCTATACCACCTGCGACGGCTGTCCTGGCGGCAATGTCGAATATGCGCCTGCGGAAATGATCAAAAACGGGGCAGAAGTCATCCACCTGGCAACGGGATTGGTGGTCGGCTATCCGCCCTGTCCCCGAATCACGACTTTCAAAGATTTTATCGAGGAAAAATATGGTTTGAAAGTTGTCAATGGGACACATCCCATTCCGCAAAAATATTTTATAACGCACACGAATTTGAAGACATGGAATTCGCCCAGGTGGCAAGAAATTATTAAGCCGACGTTTGCTGATGAAAAGATTCGGCTGGCTTATGATTGATTTTATGTCATTCACATTTGTAGAATTTAGTTGAGTCGTTAAGTGGTTAAGTTGTTGAGTAAGTATCAAGGGCAAATTTTAATTTCAAAGGATTTGATTATGCCAACTTATGAATATCAGTGCCAGAATTGTGGCCATCGGGTTGAAGCCTTTCAAAACATGGGGGATGCTCCGCTGACAGAGTGCCCCAAATGTGGTGGAAATTTACAGCGGATGATTACAGGCGGCAGTGGTTTTGTGCTGAAGGGAAGCGGTTTTTATCAAAATGATTATAAGAAGCAGGACAGTTGCTGTTCCCGAGGCGAAAGCTGTGACAATCCGAAACGGTGTTGTGAAAATTGAATTTTAGCTTTCAGCACTCAGCCATCGGCTTTCAGCAAAAAAAGCTGAGGGCTGAAAGCTGAGAGCTAAATGCTTTTTTAAGTAATGTGTAACAATAAACTCAATCTTCAATTTTATTAATCAATCAAAAAATCAAGGAGCATCAACATGAAAGTCGCCATTTCAACAGACAGTGGGCAGGTTTCTGCCCATTTTGGACGCTGTCCAGAGTTTACAATTTTAGATATTGATGATGGAAAGATCGTGAACAAACAAACGATTCCCAATCCTGGTCACCATCCTGGATTTTTGCCAGGCTATTTTGAGCAGATGGGCGTTAACGCCGTGATTGCAGGCGGCGGTGGACAACGGGCGCAGATGCTGTTTGCCGAAAAAAATATCCAGTTTATTCTGGGAGTTACAGGCAAAATTGACGAGGTGATGGATAAATTGTGCCAGGGTGAATTGGAAGGTGGGGAAAGTCTTTGTACGGGACATGGTCATGGTGAGGGGCATCATGACTGTGACCATGATCATCATGAATGATAAAACTCCAGTATCCAAAAAACAAAATACAAACAAATTTCAAATCTCAATCTTCAATTTTCAAACAAATATTCTCCGATCAAATGGCGTTTGGGAAATTAGAGATTGGGTATTGGGTATTATTTGTGATTTGTATTTTGAATTTTGGAAGTTTTTTTAAATCAGTAAATTCCATTTTATAAACTCACACCGGAAGGAGGTGAA
>JALOPY010000308.1:0-4644 GCA_025453735.1 bacterium
AACCGCCAACCATTGCCCAACCATCGAGAACGGGATGTGCTTCATTGACCTTCAGCATTTCGGCGCCTGCGTCCTCTGCATTCTCAACATGGTAAAACTCACCAACGATCTCTATCCCTGGACATTTTGCCGCTGCATTTTTCACTCCCTGTACTCGTTTTTTCAGATTGGGTGCACTTTGGCTGCCAGCAAGGATAGCGATTTTTCCGGTTTCGCCCATGACCGCTACCAATTCCGACATGACTCTTTCGCCAATCTCCAGATCATCCGGTCCGTAAAATGCAAATCGTTTAGAATTGGGCGCATCGCTGTCAAAGGTCATCACCGGGATACCGCTATCCACAGCTTCATTGATCGCTGAAGTGAGTATTGAATCGTCTGAACATGAAACAACAATCGCGTCCGTTCCCTCATTTACCGCATTTAAAATACGTTCTGCCTGTTCCTGGGCATTTTCTTCTTTAGGGGTGCGCCAGTCAATCTTAACATCAATCATACTGTATTTATCAGACAAATCCCTGGCTGCTGCTTCGGCTCCTGCTTTTGCAGAGAGGAATACCGGATTGGAGCAGCTCTTGGCAACCATAGTGATATTGATCGTTTTTGCACCCTCGGGTTTTTCGCCCACAAGTTCATCTGCCAATTTCTGACAGCCAAATATTAATGATAAGGCACTTGTCAAACCAACCAGGTACAATAATTTCCAATTTTTCATAATTATGTCCCTTATTCTGATTTTCAAGATGATGCAGTTGCTGCTGTGACTTTTGCATTTTTGTGTCGCGCATTCAGCTCCTTGCGTATTTCATACGATCTTTCTTCTGTAATCTTGAAAGAAGCCACCGCCCAAATCGACAGCCCAGCCGCTGTGGCTGGAATAAGCACATCAAAAATTCTCATTAACAGGAAAGTGTGTGATGTCTGCGCTCCACCCATGTCAACATCAAATCCTGTGGCATTGAGCAGATAACCTGACATGCCGAATGCCAGCGCCATTCCCAGTTTAACCATCCACCAGTAGATCGAGCCGAACATTCCCTCGCGGCGCTCACCAGTTTGCAGTTCATCCATATCACAAACATCGGCAATCATCGAGCCCATCAAAGTGAAAAGTCCGCCCATGCCAACTGCCATCAACGGTGCTGGAAGCAATACTTTCCATGGAGCCATAGGATCATAGCAGAACCATTTTAACAAGCTACCTAATAAGGTAACGAATGTTGCGATCATGAAAGTACGTCGCTTACCCAGCTTCGAGGATAGCCAGGTCACCATTACAATTGCAGCTAAAGTGGATGCTGTATTTATAGTACCAAAGAGTCCTATATATTTAGCGCCCATATCGGTATCACCGCCACTCACATAAAATATAGTGATATACGAGCTAAAAGCGCCCACCAGCATGATACCGTTGAACAAGAAAAAGGTACCGGCGCACAGTTTCAAGAATTCGCGCTGTTTCAGCGTGATCACCAGTCCCTTAAAAAAATCTAACACATTTGTTTTAAGTCCTTTAAGCAGATTTGATTTTTTTTCTTTCTTATCATCCCTGGACGCAAATCGTTCTCGCAGGAATATTGCCGGCATGATGCCGACCACAGCGACAAATACTCCGATGATGATGGCTAATGTTCGTGCGCCTTCGACTGAGTCGGAAAAAAGACGGTCATTTTCCATGATGGCATAAAACCATGGCAATGATATCCAGGCGAACTGCCCCATGAAGTTCATCACCGCCATCAGTCGCGTGCGTTCGTGATAGTCCGAAGTTAATTCATACCCGAGCGCCACCCATGGCGTGGCAAATACAGTATAAAATAAATAAAACAGAATGGAACCAGCGAGAAAAAACCAGAAATAAAACATCTCGCTGTGACCAGAAGGCAGTTGCCACATCAAGGCAAAGACAGTCCCAACGCAGATCGCGCCGATAAAAATATATGGGCGACGCCTCCCAAAGCGGGATCTCGTTTTATCGGAAATGTAACCCATGATGGGATCAGTCAGGGCATCCGTAAATCGCGGGATTGCCTGAAGCGTACCTACCAATGCCGGATTAATACCAAGTCCGACATTTAGTACAATCGACATAAATCCAATGGCGCCGCCCAATAGATTATTGACTATCGATCCAAGACCGTAAGAAAATTTTTGTCCCATCGAGAGACGATCTTCCGGTGCTGTTGAATGCTGCTTATGTTCGCTCATTCATTCTCCATTTCACAGGTATAAGAATTCATTCAGTTTTTTCTATTCAATCTCCTCATAAACCCGGATATAATCGACAAGCATGGTCTGAGGAAACACAGTACTCTCGTTTGGCGGACCTACGTAATTGCCGCCAACCGCCAGGTTGATAATAATAAAGAACGGTTGGTCAAATACCCATTCACCTGGCACATCCTTTTTTTCAACCGTCTGATAGCGTATATCGTCTACAAAGAATTCGATATAGTTCTCTCTCCATTCAACCGCAAAAAGGTGAAACTCGGTGTCAAAACGGCCATTGGGCAGATCGTAGGAATCAGTCACTGGTTGTCCGCCGGAGTATCCAGGCCCATGCAAACTGCCATGGATGCGGGAGGTTTTCTGTCCGCGGTATTCCATAATGTCTATTTCACCGCAGTTGGGCCAACCAACCGCATCGATATTGCTGCCCAGCATCCAGAATGCTGGCCACAGTCCCTGACCCCATGGCAATTTCATGCGGGCTTCGAATCGTCCGTATTTTTTCTCAAAAAGATTCTGTGTATTGATACGCGCGGAGGTGTATGCACTGCTTTGGTAGGACTCTTTCCGGGCAATAATTGCCAGATTCCCATTGCCATCCAATGATACATTTGCGGGTCGATCAGTTACATATTCAAGCTGGTTATTGCCCCAACCTGTTGGCAAACCATATAATGTTCCATCACCAATTTGCAATTCCCATTTTGTTGAGTCTGGTAATTGACCGACACTGCCATTAAATTCATCCTGCCAAACCAGATTCCATTCACGACTCCCCGGACCCGTAGAATCGCTGCAACTAAAAAGCAAAATTGATATTAAAACCAATTCAACAAATATTGTGCTTATGAAATTGATTTTTAACATTAAATTCTCCTTCTTATGGTACGGATGTAATATGAGTAGCCGTGTTACGACTACTCATATTACTATGATTTTTTGAAGTTTAGTAATCTATTATTGATATCAATTATTTGTGCCACAAAAGGTTGTCCAAATAAATATCTCCATTGCCGTCAAATTTAAACTGAATGATATCCGAAAGGTTAACCGGTGAGAAAGCAGTAAGAGGTATATCCACGCTCACCCAGCCTGAGGTGGGGACAGTGAGTGCATACGCAGCCTCTACCGGTCCGGTACTTATCAAATATACGTTTAGAGCTGTTGAGCTTGCGGTCCAAAAATCAAGATGCAGATGACTCATTCCGGAAATCTCCTGGGAGCCTGCCAATTGAATTCCTTGATAATTCAATCCTGAATAAAACAGCGTATTATTCCCGTCAATTTGCACTTGAGAAACCACAGTCGCTTGTCCCCAATTGGGGAAAAAATCGGTTCCCGATATATTGGTATAGGCATCGCTGAAGACTGAGATGACATCACCTGCAGTAAAAGATGGTGTTGGTGCCGGAGTCGTGGGTTCTGTTGGTGCTGGACCACTGCCACCTTTATTATAAAAATAAACATTATCTACAAATACTGTTGGAATGTCACCAGATAGGACCAACTGGGCCAAGTGTCCAGTTGATTTTAATCCTGAAAAATCTGATAAAGGAATATCTAAACCAATCCATTCTTGTGAAGCCAATGCCGGTGTTGTAGAAGAGGAAAACGTAAGTTCATGAAATGAATCATCATTTCCAAATACACCATCGGCTCCAAAATCTACTAGCTGAATTTTAAATACTTGTCCGGCTCCAGTTGGTTCTGGCGTCCAGATATCCATGTGAAAATGAGTCATGTCAGAAGCATCAACAGTGGGTTTAGTGAATTCAATTCCCACAAAGTTGAGATCTGTATAAAGTTTAACATCGTCTCCAGCTACTTGAATATCTTCTGTTTTAGCATTTGAAAATTGCCAAAATGTATTCCAAACAATCCCCGGATGATTGGTATATGCATTACTAAATAGTGATATCACACTATCGGCTGGAACTGTTGGAACCATTGCTGATGTTGATGGCCCGAACTCTTTGCCTACAGTCAATGTAATCTTTTTCTGAGTTATGGAACCTAGTTTAACCACAATTTCTGCGGTTCCTTCTGCAATCGCTTGTATTTTACCATCAGCACCAATGGTAGCGACAGACTCATTTAGGGAAGACAGAGTGAAATATGCTTTTGCAACATTTAGAGTCCGATCGACGCCATCAACATTATAAATTACCCCATTGATTCCCGGATCCAAAAGCCCCCCAACTGGCGCGGTTAGCAGTGTATCCTCGAGAATAATTCTTGGATAGGCTATGGTTCCTAATTTTTCGTATTTTACTTCATCAAACCAAAGCGTACATCCTAAACCCTGCTCATCTGCACCGGCTGAGTACCAAAACATTCCTGTTTCTGTTTTTAGTTTTTCAGGTACTGGAATGGGAATAACATATTTTTGCCAGGAAGTTCCAAATAAAACATTAC
>JALOPY010000308.1:4671-5886 GCA_025453735.1 bacterium
TGAATTGTCGTTTCCGAATCCAACTTCAGCTAATGCTGTTTTGCTTGCTTTTCCCCAAAAAGTCAATGCATTATAACCGGATAAATCCCGCGGAAATTTTGAATAGAACGAACCTCCGGCATACCACCCTGACGGATCATTTACAGCAGGCACTGTGATTTTAATAGAGCTAGTTCCTTTATAAGTTTCATCATCATCTATTTCAAACGCATCTAACTTAGAGTTTCCAAAAGCAGAATAGTCAAGCCCTGAAACAAATTCATCAAGAAAAACCTCTGCAAATGCCGGATAGGTGGCTGGTTCCAGCAAATCGGTATCTCTTTCACAGCCGAACTGCATAATCAAAAGGGCTGTTAGAAAGACAATAGTTAAGATTCTTATAATCATGTTTTGCCTCCAGATTTTTTTAAAATCATTATAAACTGTAATAATTTGTTTAATGCAATATTTATAAATCAAGTTTTTATTTTAATTCCAGGATTTGATACTGAAAATCAGATAAGTCCTAATTTCCCATTCATCTCCATTCGGATAACCTGATAAATCTAAGTCGAGATCATCATAATCCAGAGATGCATCCGGAAAATAGCGATTTGAATACTGATCCAGCGAACGCCAGGTAAAACGAATGCCCAGGCGTGTCTGTGGAAAATCGAACCAATTCTGTCTTCCCACGGCAGTGGATAAATCAGCCATAATCTGGAGTGGATACGTCAAGTTAAAATCCCGATGATAGTCGTATGGGCCCCAATCATTCACCTTTACCATCGAAGTTAGTTTCACCTGATTCATAATAATTCTTAAATCACCGCCATAACGATCAATCAGCCGTTCATTGCTACCAATTGATTCACCTTCGCCGGCATAAAGATTGGCTATTAAGCCAAAATTTGGATTCAGTTTAGAAACAATTCGTGCATGCGATTCCCAAACATCCCGTGCGGGTGTACCACCTGTGTGGATGAATATGGTGCGTCCATCTTTTGCCACATAAGGAGCCGCATCAACTGTGGTTGGTTGATGACGATAGACAATACCGGCACTCACTGCCAGTGGTGCATCTTCAGCCATATCACTGTCCCAGGAATACATCCAGCTAGCCGGAGTAGGATCATAAGTAATCAAAAATTCACCTGCAGCCATTTCTCGATTACTACGCACGGCAAAAGGATCATCAAGGAAATTTCGCGGTCTTCCCGGGGCTGAAACATCACC
>JALOPY010000309.1 GCA_025453735.1 bacterium
GAAATTTCAGTAGTGAGGTGATCACGGAAACTGATTCCATCGCTTGGAGCGATGGAATCAGTCGAATTCCCGTACTGATTTGACCATGAAAAACCAAACCTTAATGAGTATAAAATCTAAATTCGTAAATCTAAAATCAAGAACAGGGAGGTGTTACTTTGAAATTGGGAAATAACATTCGGCGCTGCCGATTCGATAAGGATGAGCTATCGCAAGAAGCATTGGCAGATGCAGTGGGGGTGACCCGGCAGACGATTCTCTCGATTGAGAAAGGGAAATTTGTGCCGTCAGCGCTGCTGGCTTTGAAAATTGCAAGATTTTTCGGAAAGCCAGTTGAAGAGGTTTTTTATCTTGTTGAAAGTGAAGCGCCAGAGGGGTAGCGGGATCGAAATTGAAACTGGCAGTCATCAGTCTTCAGTCATCAATTGGCAGTCGTCAGTTGGCAGTTTGAAGATTTGAGGAGTAACAGGCATAAAAGTTGAACTAATATATTTGAAGGAGGAACAAATGGAAACTCAATTTGAAAAAATTATCAAATTAATTTTAGTCGTTATCGTGGCGCTGGGTATTGTTTTATTTTTTCTGCTGCCTAAAACCAGGCTGGCAAAAAAGTTCCGGATGAATGAGAAGCTGTTTATCATCACCAATATCATCGGCGTGATTTGCGGGATGGTGGGACTGGCAATGACTTTTATTTTCCCTCAGTCTATCGTGGAATTGCATCTCTGGGAATTAATTATCGCGCCGTTTGCTTTGATCTATACGTATTGGCTGATGATCGTCAGGATCAGAAAGCGTTCCGAAATTCTGGATGAGAAACAGGATTACAATATGACCAAAGCCGGAGCGATCACTATGGCAGTTTCGATTCCGGCGATGGTGATTATGTTCCAGCTTTATTACAACAAGATAGTTGATGGACCGATCTGGTTCCCGTACTATTTTTTTGTGACGCTGCTGCTATTTTCGGGAACCACTTTATTCCTATTTAAAAAAGAGTAGAACAAAATACTATTTTGTTCTTCAGATAAAAAAAACGCCCTGAGCAAATCCAGGGCGTTTTTTCTTTTGAAACATGGTGCTAATATAAGGAGAGAGAAATGAATAGTCTTCGATTAATTGAGTTGTTCTTTCGTAATGACGATGAGTCTATCCCTGATCAGTTGCCAGATGATATGATTCACGTGCTGCTTATCGAGGGAGGATAATCGTTTTTTTCGATAGCTTTTGAAATCAAAATTGTGCTGCACGCAATCCTCCCGTGATGGAAAAATGCCATGAAACGCGGCTAATTTTTCCACATCGGGAATTACTTCGCGCACTGGTTTGTACGGATTCGCTTCAAAAGCCTCGATGACGAGCTGTTTCAAAACCTTGTAGTCGATCATAGATGCATCCTCAATTAGGTTAATTGAAAGCTGTGATTTATTGGGAATCGGTAAATTGACTATCATAGATTCAACTTTTCAACCTAACTTTATGCAAACAACATGCCAGTATCTTCAATCGAATATTATAATATCGCAACACGACAGAAACCAGGTTAACAGGTTATTTTATCTTGAGAAAAAACGCCTGTCCAATTATGAAATGGCCTGGTGGAACTTTTTGATGAATCCATGAATTACAATTTTCAGATTTAAAATACGATTTAGGTAGGCAAAATTTGCGCAGTTATTTTGCTCTCGCTCTAAACCTCAGAGGTTTCTAAAAACCTCTGAGGTTTTACACGTAAAAGCTAACTTACAGGTGGAAAATAAACCTGGTTTCTGCCAGAAACCAGGTTTATACACCCGTGACTGAGGTTTTACTTTTACACAAAAAAATTGCTTGATTTAGTTTAGAATTTTAAGTATCTTAATTTCCAAAATTTTAAATCTTCATTTAACAGGGATCTGGTTATGTACGGTCAACAAAGAATCATATTCTATCTCTGGCTGTTCGTAATTTTTTTCTTCACATTGAATTCTAATATAACTGCTTCTCCCCAAAAGTATTTCAACCTCGATGAAATTCAAATTGATGCAAAAATTGCATCGGATGGCAGTTTGCTGATCTCAGAACAGCGCAGCTATACATTTCGTGGTTCATTCACGTGGGCAGATTACAAGCTTCCATTGAAAAAGTTAGGAAGAGTCACTGATTTTTCGCTGTCTGAAGGCAGCATGACTTACGAGCCAATGCCGGGGGAAAATCCTGGCACCTATCAAATTCGTCAGACCAATGATGAGTTTTATGTGAAATGGCACTATCAGGCGCGGGATGAAACCAGGACGTTCCGACTTCAATACCGGGTGGAAAACGCGGTGAATGTTTACCAGGACGTTGCTGAATTCCATTACAAATTTGTCGGCGAGAATACAGAAACGAAAATTGGCAGTGTGGCAGTGACGATGACACTGCCAGAACCTGCGGACACCAGTAAGGTGCGAGCCTGGGCACATGGTCCGCTCCATGGTCAGCTCGAATTCCGGGATGGAAAAATTCGCTTGTGGGTGAGCCCATTACCACAGCGAACCTTTTGGGAGGTGCGCATTATTTTCCCGAATGACTGGATTTCGGATTCGCAGATGCGCCAGGATCGATTCATGCGGGATCAGATTATGAATGAGGAACGGTTGCTGGTGGAGCGTTCCAATGCTATGAGATTAGCGAATCAACGAAAAAGTGAGCTGCGCGAGCAATATAAAGATACCGCGTTTCAAGGAAGCTGGCTCATTGTCCTGGTTGGTTTATTGGTTTTTTGGTTTCTCTACAACCGTTATGGAAAGAGTCACCAGGTTCCGGTTTATGGCACGCTATCTTCTGAAATTCCCGAAAATATGGCTCCTGCGGTAGCGAATTATGTCTATACGATCGGACAGCCAGGCGCTGGAGCGATGGTCGCAACGATGCTCGATTTAGCACGCCGTGGTTTTTTAAAAATCGAGGAGCGGGAGATCGAAAATCGCTCGATCTTTGGCACATCGAAAAAAATAATCTATTCGTTAAAGCTGAACAATAAAATATTTCAGGATAACAAAGATGAATTGCTCCCTCTTGAACGCGATATTATAGATTTTATTTTTGCCACGCTTGCCAGAGGAGCAGAAGAAATTCAGCTCGAGGAGCTAAAAAAATCAAGCAGCCAGGTTCAAAAATGGTTCAAAAATTGGAAAAAGATGATTGAAGACCAATGGGGCGAGCGCTCTTTTTATGAGAAATCGAGCATTCAAGGAGTTATCATTTCGGTCTTAATTTCAATTGCTATGATTGTTCTTGGAATTTTCATCGCGATCTATTTTGGTGTGTCGGGCGCGATAGCCATTATCGCTGGTAGTTTGATGTTTTTGGTGTCGTTTGCCATCCTCACCTATACCAGGGAGGTAAAATTGTTGCGCGTGAAGCTGCTTGCGTTAAAAAAATACCTCCGGAATTTTCATGTCCAGCGCGATCCGGGAAATTGGCAATCGAACATCGAGCAGTTATTGGTTTACGCGGTGACATTAGGAGTTAGCTCCGCGATGATCAAAAAAATGCTAGCATCAATTCCGGAATGGCAGGGGGGAGCTTATTTTGCCTGGTATGGATCGACACTGGGACATGGATTACCATCCAATTTTTCCGGCGCAATCGCTTCCATGATTACCGCAACGAGCATGACTATGGGTTCTGCGGCAGGAGTCGGAGGGGGAGCTTCGGCTGCCGCCGGAGCTGGAGCAGGCGGCGCATCTGGCGGCGCGGGTTAGGTGAAAATAAAATCTTTCAAAATTTAATTATTTCGAATCAAGGAGCAGATTGATGGCACAACACAAGCAGGAAAGTCATAAAATTAACCGTCGAAAATTTTTCAAATTTGGCGGCGCGGCAATTGCGGGAGCGACGATCAATTTTCCATCCATCGGAAATATATTGCCACAGCAAACAGAAACCGAAACAGAAAAAATCAAAGCCTATCGGGTGCTGGGGCGAACCGGTTTTAAGGTTTCTGATATCGGAATGGGAACCAACCGGAGCATCGAGTCAAATATCATCCGCTACGCTTATGATAAGGGCGTCAATTATTTCGATAGCGCAGAAGGGTATGGCAATGGTCGATCGGAGCGAATGATCGGTGAAGCCTTGAAATTCATGGATCGGAAAAAAGTCTTCATCACGACTAAAATCCATATTAATGATAATGAAACTAAAGAAAGCATTATCGATCGCTGTTACAAATGCCTGGAGCGACTGCAAACCGAGTATGTCGATGCGTTTTTCATGCACGGACCTTTGTGGGTTTCCTCGCTGAATCACCAGGCTTATCACGAGGCGATTGCGCAATTGAAATCAGATGGCAAATTGAAGCATTCTGGCGTATCCTGCCACGGACCCCGGGGAAACGAAGGCGATAGCATGGAAAAAGTCCTGTGCGCCGCGGCAGAAGATGGCAGGTTTGACCTGATGCTATTGACCTACAGTTTCATGAATCACGAGCCGGGCGATAAAATTCTGGCAGCGTGTAAAAAAAATAATGTCGGAACTACTGCCATGAAGACCGCGCCAGGCATTTTCAACGTGGAGCCAGTCGATCCTGAAAATCTCAGCGAAGATCAGCAAGAGTATGTGAAGCGCATGATGGAAAGAGGTTCTTCCAGAGAAGAAGCGATTGAGGGGAATCAAAACGAATGTTCAATTGCGAAAAACCAGCATTCACTGGGTATCCCAGAACCCGGATATGCACACGACATGCGTTTCGTTTGTCGATTTTGATATGATCGATAACATCATTCCAATCTCTGGTGAAAAATTATCCCAGGTCGATCGGCAGTTCTTGAATGAATTCAAGCTTGCTTTCAATGATCGATACTGCCGTCATGGCTGCAATCAATGTATCGCCGCATGTCCGCATCATTTGCCCGTCAGCACGATGATGCGCTATGCGTATTATTATGTATGCCAGGGAAAAGAAAAAGATGCGATTCAAAAATATGCCCGCCTGAATGAATGGAACGGGTCCCACTGTTTTGGCTGTGATGCGCCCTGCCTGGAAAGCTGCCCTTATGGAGTGAATGTTCAGGCGAATTTAATTCAGGCGCATTCGCTATTGACTTTGGTTTAATGAACATAGCTTCGCAAATCGAAGATGCGCCGTCTTTTTGGAGTACTGATTAATGAAGCAATTTCTCTACAATGAGAAGTGGAGGACGCGGAGTTTAATAACCGCCAAATAATATTTCCAAAAATTTCTTCGTGAAACTCTGTTAACTCAGTTACTCATTGTAAGGCTTTTTTGCAGTAATTTTTACATAGACTTTTAAATTCCGATACACTAAAATAGAAAACCGGGTCCATTCTAAAGAGTTTGAAAATCAAAAATCAGGGTGCAGATTATGAAATCTTTTTTAAGTGTAGTGATCATTCTGCTTTTGAAAGTAGTTTGTCTGAACGCGACCGATTTCCCTGACATCAAAAGCTGGCAGCCCGAAGGCGAAACGTTAACATATAATCCTGAAAATCTATATGAATATATCAACGGCGCGGCAGATCAATTTTTAGATTACGGCTTTCAGATTTTGCAGAGCCGAGACCTTTCAAAAGGCGATTTAAAAATCACGATTGATATTTATGATATGGGCGAATCGATCAATGCCTTTGGCATGTACAAAACAGAACGACCGAGAGATCAGGAAGGAGTGCCTGTAGCGACTGAGGGAATCGTTGCCCCGCCATACCAGGCGTTGCTTTTGAAAGATAGATATTATGTAAAAGTGAACGCTTTTGAGGGAGAACTTTCAGACTCAACCGGGCGATCCGTGCTCGAAGCCATTGCGAATGCTCTGCCGGGAAAGACTGGCTTCCCTGATGTTTTGCAATTGCTGCCCCAGCAGGGAATGATTCCTGGTTCCGAGGGCTATACCAAAATCAGTTACCTGGGCTTGAAAGAATTAACAAATTGCATCCACGCCAATTACAAAGATCAAAATGGCAATGAAT
>JALOPY010000310.1 GCA_025453735.1 bacterium
GAAAGTTATTATCAATTGAAGAATTTTGCACAAGCGGTTGAAAGTTTTAAGCAAGCGCGAAAATATAGCCCGGATGAAAAATTTGAATTCAACGCCATGCTACGTGCGGGTTGGGCGCTTAAAGATATGCAAAAATTTGATGAAGCGATAAAAATTTTTACAAGTCTGCTCGGAGACGTTGTAAACGAGGAGAATTGGCCGACCTGTCGATTGGAAATCGCCCATTGTCATCGATTAAAAGAAGACATTGACAATGCGATCGGCTGGTATTTAGACATAACGACGCAACATCAAAAATCAGAAGAAGCAGCAATTGCCTTTTTCTACCTGGGGAAAATTTATTTAGAACAAAAAAGCGAATATCAATTTGCTAAAGACTATTTTGATAAAGCGATCGCTGAAAATCCCAGGGCTGAAATTAATAGCCAGGCAACTGCTTTCAGCAAAAGCATCCAGCGATTATTGGCATTGAAGGCAGATATCATCGCGCAGCAGCGAAAGATCGCTTTAGGTGATTCAATTGCCGCAGTCATGGATAGTGTCGATACAGGCAGCTCGCAAATGTCAATGCTGCAAAAAAGCTATTTTGATAGTTTGAATGCAGATTCCAGCCGTTTCAATCCGGACTCACTATCTGCGCGGCTCGATAGTCTTGACAATCGAGACCAGAATCCCGATGATTTTCGACAGGCTGACCGATTCAACAGGAACCAAAATATTCCCCCTCAAAATCAAAAAATCGTTCTCAAAACAGGTGAGCTTGGGACACCAAGAGAAGAATTATTAAAAGATAAACTGCTTTTGGGTGAAATTTATCTTTTTGAATTTAACCAGCCGGATTCCGCTCTAAAGGAATATGTGGACGTTTTGGAAATGGATACCTCCCGTGCTATTATTCCCAAAACATTATTTACCATTGGCTATATTTGTGAAAATATTAAGAAGGATACGACATTAGCAGACTCTGTTTACCAGCGGTTAATCAATTTTTATCCAGATCATCCCCTGGCTCAACAAGCGAAAAAGAAAATTCGCACCATCAAAGTGCCTGATTTAGAGGCGCCCATTGCTGAGAGTTTTCGCAAGGCTGAACAGGCATATTTAGTGGATCGCAATTTTAGGCGTGCGATCAGTACTTTTGAGACTATTTATCAGAACCACCCTAATTCTGATTTTGCGCCGAAGTCATTATTGGCGATGGGATGGATTTACGAAAATAGTGTTACCGAGCCTGAGAAAGCGCTTGCGACGTACCAAAATTTGCTCGATACCTATCCGAATTCCGTTTATGCTAAAAGTGTCAAGCGAAAGGTCGAGGAAGTAAAAAAAGCTCGCTCTGCGCCGGAAGCAAAAAAAGACGAATTGCTTGCCGATAATGCGGCTTCAGTACCAGCGATGAAAAATGCTGGAAGTGATTCCTTGAATGCTTCTGCTGGCGGAATGATGGATAAGGAGAGCTATCACAGGTTTTTGAGATTGGAAATGGAAAAAAATGATCCGAGAAGGAAGACGCCAAGACGTTGGTAATAACATAGCTTCGCAAATCGTAGATGAGCTGTTTTTTTAGGAGCATGGATTGATGAGTAATTCCCTTGCAATGAGAAACGGAGCTAACGAAGTTTCAACGGAATTTTGCAACCGCCAGATAATCCCTCCCAAAAAATCTCATTGATGCTCTGGCTGCTCCGTTGCTCCGTGTAATGTTTTATTCATATTAATTTTTATATAAACTTTGAAATTCCGATACAATAAATTATGGAACCTTTGCTCGCTTCATCTCTGCCGCAGAAAGACCTAAAGCTACTTCAATGTAAAATTATTCATAAGGAATGGTTTACCCCAAAGATAGTCCGGCTGCGATTTGATGAGCCTCATATCGCTAAGCTATCCAACCCCGGACAATTCATTAATATTAAAGTCACAGATAATTATGTGCCGCTATTACGACGTCCCTTTAGCATTCATCGCGTCGATCGAGAAAATGGGTGGTTCGAAATTTTATTTAAAGTCATCGGGATGGGAACACAAGCTTTAGCTCAGCATGAAGTTGGAGCACGTCTCGATATCTTAGGTCCTCTCGGTAATAGTTTTAAAATTCTATCCCAGAATGATAGTGCTATTCTGATCGCAGGTGGACTTGGCATCGCACCACTGCTTTTTTTAGCTCAGGAGTTAGTGCAAAGCAAAATTTCAGCAACGTTGTTTTATGGCAATAGATCGAAAGATGAAGTTTGCACCGTTAAAGATTTCGATGAATTAGGAGTTGCTCATTTTTTAGCGACAGAAGATGGATCAGCCGGATTGAAGGGGAGAGTGACGGAGCTAGTTGCTGCAAAAAAAAATATGGTTGTTCAATCCAATTCTATGATCTATGCGTGCGGGCCTAATCCCATGCTGCAACGAATTAAAGAAATGATGGAAAAAATGAACAAAGTCTGCCAGGTGTCTCTTGAAACTTTAATGGCATGTGGCTTCGGTGTTTGCCTCGGCTGTGTTGTTAATTCAACATCAGCCTCGAATCCATATAAATACGTGTGTAAAGACGGTCCAGTATTTTATACCAGTGAGATTGATTTGCGTGAATAGATTGGCTGTAACAATTGGCAATTTAGAGCTAAAGAATCCTATATTAACGGCTTCGGGTACGTTCGGTTATGGGGAAGAATTCGCAGCGTTGATTGATTTAAACCGATTAGGTGGATTGGTTACAAAAGCTGTTTCATCTGAGCCGCGAGCCGGAAACCCATTGCCCAGAATTGCAGAAACAACCTGTGGCATGTTGAATTCTATCGGGCTGGCAAATGTCGGAGTTAAAAACTTTATTGCTGACAAATTACCATTTCTGAAAAAGTTGGATACCCGGGTTATTGTTAATATCGCGGGAAAGACCATCGACGAATTTGCAAGCGTCATATCGGAAATAGAAGCTGCTGGAGGGGTTGCTGGTTATGAGCTGAATGTCTCGTGTCCGAACGTGAAAGAAGGCGGCATGTCTTTTGGAGCCAGCGCCCAAATCACAGCATTAGTGACGGCAAAGGCGCGCTTGATTACAAAAGCTTGTCTCATTGTGAAATTGAGTCCCAACGTCACATCCATTGGTGAGATTGCTCGCGCAGCAGAAGCAGCAGGCGCTGATGCTCTTTCAGTCATGAATACGGTCGTCGGAATGGCTGTGGACATCGCCACAAAACGCCCGAAATTAGCGACGATCACCGGCGGGCTTTCAGGTCCGGCAATTAAGCCGATTGCCATTGCCAAAGTATTTGAAGTGACTCGATCGGCAAAAATTCCAATCATTGGCATAGGCGGAATTATGAGTTGTGACGATGTTCTGGAATTTCTCATTACCGGGGCGACGGCTGTTCAGGTCGGTACCGCCAATTTTCTGAATCCACAAATTTCAGAGCAATTAGTAACAGATCTTGAAAATTATTGTCAGCAAAACAACATTCAAGATATTAACCAGATTATTGGAAGCATCCAGGTAAAATAAAACCTGGCTGAAAGAGTAACTTGTGGCTTATAATCAACAGCTTTGTTTTTGAGGCAAAAGGATGAAAAAATGTATAAAATCACACCCCTGATATTATTCCTGTTGATCATGAATTGTTCTTTTTTCCAACGCCAGCCAAAAGGGAACCGGGAAGTTGATGGCATCATCTATCTTGACGATGCAGGATACAAAAAAAAGGAAAAATCAGAAAAGGACAATTCAGATCAAACAGCGAAAACAAACATCGAAACAACCAAAACCCAAACGACTCGTTCTTCAAACCAATTAGATGGAATCCTGTTCCTGTCAGATGATGATCAAGCAAAAGAAACTTCCCCGCAAACGTCCGCATCCAGTAGTACCAGAGAGACTGGGCAAGCATCATATTACGCCAATAAGTTCAAGGGCAATAAAACTGCAAGCGGCGAGCTTTATGATCCGAATAAATTTACAGCCGCGCATCGAACCTTGCCGTTTGGAACAATGGTTCGGGTCATGAATCTCGACAATAAAAAAATTGTTACAGTAAAAATTAATGATCGAGGTCCTCATATCAAGTCACGTATTATCGATCTGTCTTATGCTGCTGCTGAAAAACTGGATATTATTCGAAAAGGAATCGGTGAAGTTGCGATTGAAGTTGCAAAGTGAGATTAAACAAAACATAGCGTCATACTAAATATTAAAAATAAATTACACGGAGATGGAATTTGGATCTTAAAAAATTAGGACATCGGGTATTAGTTGCACTCTTTGGTATTCCTATCATTGTCTTTCTCGTTCTAAAAGGAGGGTGGGCATTAGTCCTGTTAGTTTTAATTATTAATCTGTTAGCACAATATGAATTTTACAAGCTTGCTGAATTAAAACAGATGTTGCCGCTCAAAATATTGGGGTTGATCGGCACCATTCTGTTGACCATTTCTGTTTATCAATTTGGAGCTGACCAACCATGGATTATCATTGCATTGGTCATGGCAATTTTTTATGCTGTTTTGCTGGTCGAGCTGTTTCGCAACAATGGCTCTGCAACGCTGAATATTTCTGCAACAGCCTGGGGAATTTTTTATCCTGGTTTCTTTTTTAGCTTTCATATTCTGCTTCGTGAATTGCCCAATTCCCTCAATC
>JALOPY010000311.1 GCA_025453735.1 bacterium
TTTTTTGCAGCCGATCAGGTAACAATTCACACCGAGTGGACCTGCGGTTATTGTTTTCAAAAGCATTGTGGTGTTTCCTTCAGGTTTTTGTTACAATAATATTGAGCGTTGGACTGATGGAGTAATGGGATAGTATTTTTCAAAACATCAGCTTCGTCTTGTCATTAGGACCTATCAATCCAATACTCCATTACTCCTACTCAAGTAAAAGCAAAAAATAAAGTCATTTCATACTCGGGGCAAGGTTTTTAATCTAACAAATTTTCTTTAAGAATCAAGGATTTTCTTAGCCAGTAAAAAAAACTTGATTTTGATAAAAAATATTATTACAATAAACGCATTCATAAAAGTAGAGGATGTCACAATCAAAATATGGTCGTTGAGAGACTAAGAGAAATAGCACATAAGTTTTCCGGAAAAAATGCGATTATTTTTAATGAGCATGAAATAAGTTATGCAACGCTGGAAGAAATTTCGAATAAGTTAGCCAATGGCTTGAAGGGCAACGGGATCAAGGCGGGTGATCGGGTTGCCGTGCTGATGCCCAATTTGCCACATTTTGTTTTTAGCTACTATGCGATTTTAAAGCTCGGGGCGATTGTCGTTCCCATTAATTATATGATGGAGGATAATGAATTTGTTGGTGTGCTCCAATCAATCGAACCCCAGCTCATTATCTATTGGGAAGGTTTTCGACATTATGTCCAGGAGTATCTCAGCCAGGTAACTGAACCGCCAATTGTTATTGTTCTTGGCAATATGAAATCGATTGATCATGCCGAGTTGACAGATTTGATTGCCAGATCAGAAGCAAGAATCGAAACCAGGCAATGTGACGCTTCAGAAACGGCTGTCATTCAGTTTACTTCAGGCGTCTCCGAATCGCCAAAGGGCATTGAATTGAGTTATTTGAATCTGTTTTCCAATGTCGAAGGTTTTACAAAATTTTTCCACGTAACGGATTCCGATGTCTCTGGCGCGGTTTTGCCGCTGTATTTCGTGTTCAGTCAAAATGTGCTGATGAATAGTGTTCTGCTTCAAGGTGGCACAATCGTGCTCCACTCAAAATTGGATTACGAGAGCATTATCCGATCGATTGACAAATACAAAATTTCTATTTTAGCGGGCTCTCCGAACCTATACAAATTTTTGGTAGATCGGACACAAACAGCAGTTCCGGGAACTTCGTTGAAATATTGTCTATCTTCCTGGCAGCCTGTCCCTGAAGAGCTTGAAATGAATTTTGAACAGAAATTTGGACGACCGATCCTGAATTGTTATTCGATTACCGAGACATGTGGAATTGTGGCAGCGAATCATCCATCTTTCGAGCGGCGAAGCGGTTCCCTGGGAATGGCGTTACCCGAGGCTGCAATTCAGATTCATAATGAAACTGGAGTTCCGCTCGATCAAAATGAGATCGGGGAGATCGCAATCCAGGGAAACACTGTCATGAAAGGGTATTGGAAATCCACGGACTTGACTTCACAGCGGCTAAAAAATGGATGGTACTATACCGGCGACCTGGGCAAGATCGATCATCAGCAAAATATTTTTTTAGTAAATAAGAAAGCTGAAGTGATTGTAAAAAGTGGTTTTCCAATTTATACCAGTGAAATCGAACAGATTATTGCCAGGCATCCGAAAGTCAAAGAAGTCGTAGTCTTTGCCACGCCTCACCCTGGCCATCAGGAAGATGTTCAAGCTTGCATTGCAGTCAAGGATGGCGAAACAGCAACGTCCGAAGAAATAATTGCATTTTGCCGGGAATATGTGCCGGTATATAAATGTCCCCAGGTGATAAATTTCTATCCATCATTACCCCGAACAAAAATGGGGCGGATTTTTAAAAGAAAATTGCAGGAAAATTTTAAATAAAAAAAATGATAAAAATAGATCGTGATTCATTGTAATCAAGGAGGCATTGCGTGAAAGAGTACACAGTGGACAAAATTCGAAATGTAGGATTGGTTTCTCATGGAGGCGTTGGCAAAACATCATTGGCTGAAGCAATACTATTCTCTGCTGGAGAGACGAACCGATTAGGAACGATTGATGATGGAACGACAATTTCCGATTATAGTGCAGAAGAAATTGAGCGAAAGATTTCGATTAGCACATCTTTGCTTCATCTAAATTGGAAAAATCATAAAGTCAACATGCTGGATACTCCAGGTTATTCAGATTTCGTTGGTGAAGTTATCAGCGCTTACGAGGTTTGTGATGCAGTGATTGTGTTATTGAATGGCGTGGCTGGTATTGAAGTTGGAACAGAGACTGTATTTCGTCTTGCCGAGCAGAAGAATCTTCCCAGGCTATTTTTTGTGAATCGCCTCGATAAAGAAAATGCCAATTTCAATAGAGTGTTTGAAATGGCAAAAGCTCGTTTTGGGACTGCGGTGGTGGCGTTGCAATTTCCAGTAAATGAAGGTGAAGCATTTGATAGTATCGTCGATTTGGTTAAAATGAAGCTGTTGAAGTTTGAAAAAAACAAATCCGGGAAATTTACCGAAGAACCGATTCCTGATAATTTGGCAGATCGTGCCGCTGAAATGAGAAACGCGTTAATGGAAACGATTTCAGAAAACGATGAACAATTATTGAATGTTTTTTGTGAAACTGGTGAATTAACGGATGAACAACTGAAAACGGGATTGCGAAACGAGTTAGTCAAAGGTAATATTTTCCCTGTTGTGTGCGGCGCTGCAACAGCAAATATTGGAGTTCATCAATTAATGGACCTGGTTGTGAATGCGTGTCCCTCACCGCTTGATCGACCTAAAATCGAAGGCGTGAAACCCGGCACAACGGAAAAGGTGACTCGAGAAATCAAAGCTGATGCACCAACTTCATCATTAGTTTTCAAAACAGTTTCTGAGCCCCACGTTGGTGAGCTATCGTTTTTCAAAGTGTTTTCGGGAACTGTCCGTACCGGAAGCGAAATGCTAAATGCCACGAAAGGCGTTACAGAGAAGATCGGACAGATTTATTTTATGAATGGCAAGAACCGAAAAGAAATCGGACAGGTTTCCGTGGGAGATATTGGCGCGATCGTAAAGCTAAGAGGAACGTCAACAGGCGATACCTTATGCGACAAAGCTGCCCCAATTTTATTGTCCGAAATAAAATTTCCCGAGCCGGTCATCAATGTTGCCGTAGTTCCCAAAGCGAAAGGTGATGAAGAAAAAATATCAACAGGACTGCACACCATTCAGGACGAGGATCCCACATTTAAAGTCATTATCGATCCAGAGCTGAAACAGACGATCATCCATGGGCAGGGAGAAATGCACCTGGATATTATCATCAAGCGACTGAAAGAAAAATATGGCGTCGAGGTCGATGTTGTGGAACCGAAAATTCCGTATCGCGAAACAATTAAAGGCAAAGCCGATGGCGCCCACAAATATAAAAAGCAATCTGGTGGCAGAGGACAATATGGCGATGTATCATTGAGAATCGAACCTATGGCGCGAGGCCAAGGCTATGAATTTGTCGATGCCGTCGTCGGCGGAGTCATTCCCGGAAAATATATTCCTGCTATCGAAAAAGGCATCAAAGAAGCGCTGGTCGGCGGTGTTATCGCTGGCTATCCGGTTGTTGATGTAAGAGTCACTGTATATTATGGTAGTTACCATACTGTGGATTCCTCGGATATGGCGTTTAAAATTGCTGGCTCCATGTGCTTTAAGAAGTTATTTAAAGAGGCAAAACCGATTTTGCTGGAACCAATTTATGATGTCGAAGTGAATGTCCCCGAAGAGTACATGGGGGATGTGATGGGAGATATCTCGAGCCGCCGTGGCAAGATTCAGGGTATGGACGCCGAAGGTTCATTCCAGATAATTAAAGCAAAAGTTCCGTTGGCTGAGCTCCATAAATATTCCACAACCTTGCGTTCACTCACCCAGGGCAGGGGCGTTCTCCGTCGGAAATTTTCACATTATGAAGAAGTCCCGAAAGAAGCTGCTGATAAGGTTATTGCCCAGGCTGAGGTTCAAAAAGAAGAATAGTTTCAGCATGGAGCAATAAAGTCATTATCAGATGATGCTGTAAGTTTGAAAATAAGGGCAAGAGGAAAATCCGATTGCCCTTTATTTTTTGTACTGAAAATAAATGTGAGGTTCAGCATGGATACGCTGTGGGCGCCCTGGCGCATTGAATACATTAAACAGGCAAAGGAACCAGGCTGTATATTTTGCACCAAACCGGCGCAACGTCAGGACAAAGAGAACTTTATTCTCTACCGTGGGAAAACATCTTTTATCATCATGAATTTTTATCCATACAACAACGGACATCTTATGGTCGTGCCATTCCGGCATACTTCCGATATTTCCGAATTGAATCGAGATGAACGACTGGAAATGATGGATTTGCTGTCAACCTGCAAAGAAATATTAAAAGCTGCAGTGTCACCTCACGGATTCAATATCGGAATGAACCTGGGAGAAGTTGCCGGAGCTGGTGTAAAAGATCACTTGCATTTTCACATCGTCCCACGATGGAATGGCGATACGAATTATATGCCGATTTGCGGGCACACGAAAGTTGTTTCAGAAGGACTGATGGAGACGTGGGAGTCACTCAAAAAAAGTTTTGATAAATTGGACACTAACGCATTCAAAACGATCGGGCGATTTACGAACAACAAATGCTTCAAAAAAATCAGCAAATCGCCGGGAGAATTGTCGCAACCACCCATTCTTGCTTCAGCGAAATCGAGCTGCGCACAGCCAGCTTGATCGCATCGCTGCCGATAGATTCAGCTCCATTATTGCTTGATAAGCTGCACTCATTGAAAAATAGCCATCCGTTAATAGAAGATTGCTTTTTGTTCAACAGCCAAACTGATGAGATTGTTCTGCCGGTTTCCAGGTTGCTTTTCACGCACGACAATAAAGTGGAGAATAATAATCCTCAAAGTGATGCTGCCTTTTTGCCAGGATTTGCTCAGGGATTGCAAGATGAATTTCAAAAGCACGACTATGGTCAAGCGGTAAAATCTTATCAAGCTGCTTTCTCGGATGCTAAAAATCGAAACTTAAAAGGCGAAATATTAAATGCGATGGCACGGACACAAAAAAAAGCTGGTAATTTTTTAGATGCGATTGTATCCTACCAAAAGCTATCAGGAGAATTCGGCGAGGTATTTAGCTCGAATGGAATTCCTTTGAAATTAGCCGCCCAAATTGAATTAGGCTTTATCTATGGAGCTTTGAAAGATACGCTCAAATCTATCCAGCACTATTTGACAGCCTACCATGATTTGTTTCAGGGAACATGGTCCCTGAAACAATCTCAATATGAATTCTGGAGCCACACCTTAAATGATTCGCTGCACAAAATTTTTCAAAACGAAAACTCATCATTTTATTTCGTCTATTTCGACAGCTTCAAAACCATTCAGGATAAAGAATCTCAGCACAAAAAAACAACCATGCGATTATTAAAATTTCAGGCTGAAGCTGGCAATCTGATTTCGAGAAAATTTTTGTCACGACCCGGAAACGATTTGTTTCGATTTGGCGTCAGCCTGGATGATCAACAATATTTCATTTCGATGCTTGGTCACATGCCAAAAGAATTGAATGATTTCTGGGGCATCCTTTGGAGAAAAAATATTATTCAGGATTCTCTTTTGTATTTTTTAACAAAAGAAAATCTGCCAGATGATCAAATTGCCTGGATTATCAGCGACGATGAAAACCGGGTTATTTTGCAGTCAGAAAATTATGCTGCTGAAAACACCAGCTTGTTAGTAACGACTTCGTTTGTCGATAATTTCCCGAACTGGACCTTAGCGCTGTATCGCCAAAATCCGAATCTGATCGAAGATCTGTTAGCT
>JALOPY010000312.1 GCA_025453735.1 bacterium
AGGGTGTTCCCTGCACCTGTTTTGCGTGCTCGTCCAGGGAGACCGAAAAGCCGAGGTCGCCAAGCTTGACTTCACCCTGATCCGAAATAAATATATTCGATGGTTTTATATCCTGGTGAATAATGTTATGATGATGAATCGCCTGCAATCCCGCCGTGATCTGTTGCAGGATATAAAGCCCAATATCCCAGGGAAAATGTCCGATCTTTTGCAGCAGTTCCGCCAGCGTGTTTCCTTCGATGAATTCCGTAACCAGAAACGGCACGCCATTTTCATAGCCAAAATCAAAAATCGTGATGACATTTGCCGAGTTGATCTTCGCCAGGATCAAGCCTTCCTGCTTGAACCGTTCGACAAGTTCCTCATCGGCTATTCGATCTGGATTTAATTGCTTCACCAGCACAGTGCGCTGCAACTCGGGCTGAATCGCTTTATAGACATGAGTGATCGGTCCATGCTGAAGCTCAGTGAATATTTGATATTTACTGATCTTCTTCATCCTGCCACTCCTTCAGTCGATAATGCAGCCAGCGCCGGGAGACGCCGAGTTGCTCCGCGGTCTTCGAGATATTGTTTTCATTTTCAGCCAATGCCTTCTGCGCAACCTGTTTTTCAAAATCTTTCAACGACATTTTTTCAGGCAATTTGACTTCGCAATTGGGAAGCTGCAAATTTTCTTGCTGAATAAATACGTCCCTGGTTAGCAGCACTGCCCGCTCGATCGTATTCTCCAACTCCCGGATATTGCCGGGCCAATGATACCTGGTCAAAAATTCTATGGCTTCCGGCGAAAATCCTTTGACCGGCTTCTTCGATTTTGCGGCGTATTTATCCAGGAAAAAATGTGCGAGCAGCGGAATATCTCCCTCGCGCTCCCGAAGCGGAGGCAGATGAATTTTAATCACATTCAGGCGATAGTACAAATCCTCCCGAAACTGGCCGGTGCTGACCAGCTCTTCGATGTTCTTATTCGTCGCGGCAATAATGCGGACATCGACGTGGCGGACGTGCGTTTCGCCGACTCGTTTTATTTCGCCCTCCTGGATCACCCGAAGCAATTCTGTTTGAATCTTTGGAGAAAGATCGCCGATCTCATCGAGAAAAAATGAGCCGCCATCTGCTACTTCAAACAAGCCTTTTTTATCTGACGTTGCGCCGGTGAAAGCTGCTTTTTTGTGACCGAATAGCTCGCTCTCGAGCAAATTTTCCGGCAATGCGCCGCAAAACAATGCCATGAACGGTTTTTCTTTTCGCGGCCCATTGTAATGAAGCGCCCGGGCGACCAGCTCTTTACCGGTGCCGCTTTCGCCAGAAATCAGAACGGTGATATCGGATTCGATAATGCTTTCCATCAGCGCGTAAACTTTCTTCATCGCATTGCTGCGACCGATTATTTCCTTTGCCGAAAACGTACCCTGAATCTGCTTTTTGAGATGTCGATTTTCTTCCTGCAGCGCCGCGTAAAGCTGGGCATTCTCAATGGCGATAGCCGCCTGATGTGCGAACGCTGTGATGAATGGCAACGTCTCTGCCTGAAATCCCGCGCGTCGCTCCACGCTGTCCAGGTAAATTGCGCCAATGGGTCGGGTCTTCATGGTGAGCGGTACTGCCATAATGGATTGAATTCGCTGAATCCGGATGCTTTGCGCGCCCTGGAACCGGTCGTCCGCGAGCGCGTCAAAGCAGATGATCGGCTCGCCTTTTTCCATCACCTGGTGCAGCACGCTCTGGGAAATCTGGCTCAAATCTGCCGCCTGCTCCTCGGTCATATTTTGGGCGATCCGCAGCTTGAGCTCCTGGTTTTCATCCAACATGAGAATAAAGCCGCGTTCCGAGCCCATCACTTCCATCGCGATATGGAGAATCGATTTCAGCAATGGATCGATGTCATGCAGCGTGTTTATTTTCTGGCTGATTCTGGAAATCGCCTCTAATGGATTATGAATTTCTTCAGTCATTGTTTTCATTATTTGATCACTTGAAACGTCGCGGGAGTGGAGCGACTCCAATTGCCCCACTTGTCCACGATTGAAATTATCCATAAATATTGTCCCGCATCCAATAGCTCATTCAATTGATACGCAAATGTTTCTGATGAAAGATTGGATATTGTTTTGCGCGGCGGGAAAATAACCTGGCTGGCAATGACCAGGTAAATCTCAATTTTAAATGTAAAAGGAAATGGCGGTTTTATTTCCTGCCATTGAAAAGCCGGCATGCCGATGACTTGGGCGTTCGCAACCGGAGCAACGGCGACTGGCTGTTCGCTGATGATTCGCGCTAAAAAATAGGGACCGAAACGCTGGCTTTTTCCGGCTTTGTCGCTCAGCTCCATGTAAACTTCTTCTCCCAGCAGCTCTTCAATATTTTGAAACGGCAAATCACTCTCCTGGTACATGATCTGGTATGAGCGGATGAGCTGCGAAACAGCCAATGTATCTTTAAATCCAAATTGAGGAATCACCATGGCAACGGATGCGATATCTGCCAATCCATCCGGATCGGAAACCGCAGCCGTGCAATTTAAATATTGGTTGGGATCAGCCAGGTAATAATTGTGCTCGGTACCGGAAATTAAACTGAGATTTTCCAGGTGAGGCAAGCCGTCCAGGTTGAATTGCAGCGACGTAATTTTATTCGGCGCGATTTGGATGGAAGCGGTATCTGGCGCATAGCCTTCGAAAGCAACGGTGACAAGATAGTCGCCAGGAACAATATTTGTCAGCCGAAATTGACCTGATGTTCCGGTTGACATATTTTGAAATCCAGGAACCAATGTGATTTTAGCGCCAGCTATCGGTTGGAACGGCGCGTAGTAGGTATAGACAAATCCCTGCAATTCACCGAACGCCTGGTAATTATCAGCATTGGGATCGAGCGGATTATCCCGATCGGCATTGTTGAAACAGGACCCTGCAATGAACATGCAAGCTACAATGAGGAGTCCTTTTTTGCATAAACTCATGATAACAGCCTGAATTTTACCGCGACGATTATTTTCGTTGTTGATTTATTTTTGAACCACAGATATACCGACAACAAGGTTGCGGTGCGTCAATCATCAAAATGGCAGTAATAAATATATGACTTATTAAATAAAAGTCAAGAGAAATTAAGGTAATAAAAACATTTTTTTATCGAAGTGATGCCTCACGGGAATTTCACTTTTTGAGACGATAGCAACTGCTCGGCAATCTCTCGTTTTAACACCCGGTAGGCTGGCTGGTTTGCTGCTCGATATTGCGGGGAATGATGCATGGGCGGATAATTTTTGGATTGGACTTTTTGGTCGAATGCTTCCAGCTCTGCCAGATTAAAATCGAGCGTGGCTTGAATCACGCCTTGTTTGAAATATCCCCACCATTTTAAAAAAGCTTCCTGTGATCCGTTTATCTGCCCGGCAGAGTCCAGCATCGCTTGAAATAATCGATCCAGATTTCCATGACGGAATTTGTAGGGTCGCAAATTGAGCCGAACCACTGCTCCATCCAGCGCAATGGATTCTAGCATCGATTCAGCATCATAGGCAACGATCGCTGCAGCTTCTCGCTCCAAATAACTTTTCGCCGCCTCCAAGTCGTTCAGCAGATGTTCAATCCCGAAGACAGACTGATAAATGAGCTTGTAGGCATCCTGAATGGCAAAGCATTTTTTTCTGGTTTGATGATCCTGAATTAGCGTGATGAGCTGTTTCATTGTAATTTTTTGATGCGGTTGATGTGATCGCTGCAAGGACATGATGTTACCACGGTAAGTTCAAACGGGATGAAATGAAAATTTCGTAGGGGCTGAAGATTTTCAGCCCCTGCGATTATATCGTTAGTTTTAATCATTTCGATTTCGGATTTACGATTTTATCCTCAATTCGAGGGCAGGGATTTACGAATTTTCTTTTCATTCTAAAATCAGAAGTCCGAATTCATTTTGATAAACTATCCCACTCTTCTAATGTAATTCCTCGTCCTAAAATTTCTTCAACTTCCTTTAACATCATTTTTAGCTGAGGGACAGAGTATTCTCGGTTCGATGGAATCGTTAAACGATACTCATGGAATACCATAAATTGATGCCTCGTGCCCGAGTACGGACCCTGAAATCCATATTTTCGTACTCGACGGATAAACTCATACCGCTTGCATGGCAGCCAGCGACTCATCCTGTGGCTCCTCGTTTAGGTCAATATTATCGATGACAGGAAGTCGGTGCTGCAATTTAAATCCCAATAATATCCAATCCTCAAGGACCGAACGCAATTCTACCTCGCATTCACGAAGTGTTTTGCCAAAAGCGATGACGCCTTTGCACAATGGAATACGTCCTGCAAACGTATAATCTTCCAATTTATCAAATTCTGCCAGCGTCATAGCACGCTCGATATATTCTGAAAGTATGAATTTCATCGATTAAGTCCCCAATTTATAATGAAAATCTTTATTTTTACCTGCCAAAATTCGTAGGGGCTGAAAATTTTCAGCCCCTACGATTATATCGTTAATCTTAGTTGTCTTAAGGTTTTAGATTCACAAATGCTTTTTGCTTTTCATTCCGAATTCTACATTCTTCATTCTACATTCGAGCTGTCTCAATCCCACCATACAGATTAGGTCTAATTCCA
>JALOPY010000006.1 GCA_025453735.1 bacterium
GACAAAGGGATCTGTTAGCTCAGCTCCGGAGGTTGAATGCTGATGATTCCCGGAAACGTAAGCCATCCGATCAGGACTTGTCGGTTTGCCCCAGGCGCTAAAGAAAATATCCGTATTCTCGCTATCTTTTACTTTCACACGGACCCTGTTTTCCCCAGCAGTGGACCCCAAAATCAGTTGCGCCTGTGCCAGCCCGCTCAGGTCTGTTGCTGTCTCTTCCTGTTTTCTGCCATTCGATAATTTGCCATTTCCGGCGATGACTTCAAAAACGATCGCTTTATTCGAAATGCCATTACCATTTTTCTTGGTCGTCTGGACGATCAATGGTTTTTCTAACCGCGTATTCACTTCAACTGCTTGATTATTTCCAGAAACAGAAACCAGTTGGTAGCTATTATTTTCGGGTTGGAAACTTTTTGATGATCCATTAATGATATCTAAAATCGGCTCAGCTTGCCGCAATTTGCGATCGACTTCATCAAAAACAGCATCCGAAAGCTCATATTTTGGGGTCTCAATTTTATGATTCATCGGCGTGTCATAGTCTGGAAGCGAATTGTCCAGCGTCTGTTCTATTTGATGCAGCCTTAGCCGGAAAAGATTGCCCAAATCAGTAACCTTATCGATTCGTTTTCGGAAATAACTATGAGTCTGGGTGGCGAAAAGGTTGAGGAAAATGCTAACGACTAATCCCATTAAAGTTGTTATCAATGCAATACCCATTCCGCTCAAAATTTTATGCTTTTCCAGGTCACCACCGAAAAATGTGAGAAACATACCCCAGACGGTTCCTAATAATCCGAGCGCTCCTGCTGTGTCTGAGAAGAATAGCATTTTTGTTTGAAATGCCTGAAAGCGATCTTGATGAATCTGGATATAATCAATGATCTCATCACTAAAACCTTCTGCAGATTTCCGGGTTTGATAGAGATCAATCATATATTTGAATAAATGGCTCAGCAAACTTTTTTTATTGTTTTTGATCACAGCACTAATATCAACAAGCGATGCTTTTCTTAAATTAACCTGTTCTAATTCATGGGAATGTTTCGCGTCAAGCAAGAGCTCACTCACTTTATAAATTACTGTCATCATGCCGACTACAAACAGACCTATGATAATCCAGCGAAAGCCTCCTCCAAGTTTTGTCATATCCCATAACGATTTGAGATCAGTTATATTTGTGAGGGAAGAGGGATCGATCAAGTTAGGTTTCCCCTGTTGCGCCGTCGAATCTGCTGCTGGTTGCTGTTCCTGTGCCAAACCCGGATTAAAAAGAAAAAACAGGCTGCACGTTAGCACGACAATGTGAATAAATTTATTGTGGAACATCTGGTTTCTCCTTAGAATTAAGCCAGTTTTAGAATTATCAATTTAATTTGAAAACTTAATCTCCACGGTTGATCCATCATCTTGCTGCAAATCTGGATCAAAACGAAGATCAACGTAAACGGTTCTGGATATTTTTTTGACAAAGAAACTCTTGTGAGGCGATTGAATTGCCTTCTGATTTTTTTCATTCCATTGAAAATAATAAAAATAAATATTCGGTTTTAGAAGACTGCCGTTTGCATCTTTCCAATCCCATGATAGCGTTGGAGGAACATCGCCCCTGCCGCGGAACGATTTAACAATTTTTCCTGAATTATCGGTGATGATCAGCTCCCAGGGTAAATTATTTTTTCTGATCTTTATCGAAGTAATATTGAAATGAACAATTTTGGGATTGACAACGACTGCCTCATTCATGGCTGCAGAATTGGCCGATCGTTTCGAAATGCCGTCCCCTTTTGTTTCGAAATCGAGTGTTTTAATTTGAATTTTTTTATCGAGATCCGGATGTCGGGCAACCAGGCTGCTGCGCAAGTCTGTTGCCCGATGGAATGAATTTGGATCAGTTACCAATTCAACTTGATTTTCAACAGATCGAGCTGATTTTTTTGCAATGTGATCCAGGTAATCCTGATATTTTTGTGAATATTTTGGCGATCCATACAGTGCGCCAGGCTCTCCTTTATTCACATTGCCATGGCTGCGAAATCCTGCTAAATTAATCGTTGAATCTGACAGCGAAAGATCGATATCAGTCAGGTATGCCAGGGCTCCATCAGGAATACTCTGATCAACCGAATAAATAATTTTTTGTGTTAGAATCTCCAAATTTTCACAATCCATTGCCGCAGAAATTTGGGCAGACAAATTGAATATCGGTGATTTTCCTTTATTGTATTCTGTAAATTGCAACTCTTTCAGTTTTTCCTTATGATCCAATTGAATGATGCAACTGATTTGATGACTGCCGCGGCTGAATTGATTGACCTCATAAAATGGATAATCGAACATATAATTCATCGAAAATCCATTGAATAAATAGAGCTGAGTTTCAAACTTGGCAGCATTCTGGACATATCCGATCTTGAATGTCGTTGTCGGAGTCGGACGGGTTTCCAGTATCCAATTCATCTGCCAGAAATCTTGTTGGTTATTGAAATATAATGAGCTGCTAAAATGACCATAAGAATAGCGACAGCCAAAATCCAGCAGTAACGGTTGTCGATAATTTTCTTTTAATAAAGAAATATCAGGCTGATTGAGATGATCGCATGAAAAACTCAACGCCAGATGGGACCAGGGAAAAATGACCAGTCCTGCGCCAAAGCTATGCGCAAATTTAAGCGTGCCATCAGCAAAAACAGGATCATTGTCATTCTCAAGGTCGAAATATTCCCGGTGATAAGATTTTGTAAACAGGTTATATTTCGCACCGATAAAGACCCGGTCGAACGTCTGCTTTGCAATCTGAAAAGAGAAATTTGTCTGATCGTAGAGCTGTGTTGAAAAATTCTGACCGGTGAATCCCACATCAAACATGCCTGAAAAAACTTGAGGCAACGTAAAACTCAGATAACTGGAGCGAAGTCCAAACTGGCCGTTGTTGAGAAATCCCACCTGATACAGCCTCATCCCGAACAATACTTGCCGATGATGAAACGGAATGACTGCAGGATTGACAAACACCGCTTGCAGGTCAAACGTATCGGACGGGTCGCCTGCGATGATGTTCTGGCAATTCACGGGCTGAATTGAAATGAACAGCAGGATGCCGATTATTCCAAATGTCAAAACTAGCTTCTGCTCTATTTTTTTCATCGCCATCATCCTTTAGGACTGTGAATTAATTAAGTGATTCATTTGATAAAGCAATCTCGCCTTTATATTAGTAAAGATCATTCGTAAATGGGACAGTTATTGAATTCACGTCCCTTAGCGTGCAAGTACGACATATCCATTAGCTATGACCTGATTTTGATCCTGCAACAGATAGAGATACACCCCTGGCTGCGCTTGATTGCCAAACCGATCCGACCCATTCCAAACAAATGTAAAGCCGATTCGTTCTTCAAATGTCGCGATCATCCGTCCCGACACATCGTATAATTTCAGTTGAGGATCGGTGACGCTAAGCTGCTCGAAATTGAATATCACGATGTCATTGATCCCATCACCATTGGGCGTAAACGGATTGGAACGAACAGTCAGCTCTCCTTCATTCACTTCAATGTTAAGCAGTGCTTTATTATTTTCTTCATCTGATTCTTTTATTTTAAATCCCGGATCGATTACAAAAGTCAAAGGATGGGTGCCTTTGGCAACAAAAGCAATCGTTCGGGTCACCTCAATTTTCTCACCCACTTCGATTGAATCTATAGTTGAGTCCATAAGAACCTTATTTCCGTCCAATAGCCGAATGTCAAATTCTCTTTTCACTGAAACTGTAGCGACGCCGATAATTGCTTTTACTGTCAGCGTTGTATTCACCATTAGTTTCGATTGGTCTGCAGCAAAAGATTCAACGTAAAGATCCGGGTAGATTTCTTCAATTTTGAAACTGTAGCTTTCCGACATCGAAAGCGGCGGATTAGACAGGTCCGAGCATGAAATCATGACATCCACAAGCTGTCCTGCCTCATATTCTTTTGGATTTTTATAGCTGATGGAGTAGCTGGAAGGTGTTCCCGAAATTTCTGGAACAACAGTATTACCTTCAACCGCCAGCTTAATTGAAGCAATATCCACACCTGCAATATCATCATTCACCTGGATGATGATTGGGGCTTCGAAGGGTGCCCCTGTTTCATTTTTTTCCGGATGGCGACTTGAGATATATGGAGGGGAATGGTCTTCCGTGCTATAGAAAACAAATTCTCTCTCCCTGATCCAATTGGACTCGGTGGCTAAATCAGAAACGGATATCTGAATTTTGATGGTATCATTATATTCTAAAAGCTGCTCCGGCTTAAAAAATGCAGTATAAGTTCTTCGATTACCTGAAATGACCGGATGCTTGACCTCTCCTTGAAATTTGAACACGAATGATTCAATATTCACACCAGCAAGCGCATCGATCAAATCAATAATAAATTCAGCATCCAATGGAATATGAGAGCCAGGTAAGCCAGGCGATTTCCAAACAATTTCGGGCGGCTCAGTATCATTTAATATATGAAAGGAATATTCAACAGTTTCCATTACATTCACTGAATCCACGGCTAAATCACTTGCATTGATTTTAATATTCACAGAATCGCCATACCAGAACGGTTCAATTGGTTTATAGTAAACTGCATAATCATGCCGATGACCCGTGATGATCGGCTGCACCAACTCGTCATTCACTTTTAATCGAATTGTGCTGCTATCCACTCCGCTCCGGTCATCTAAAATATGGAAAGAAATCGCGCTGTCAGGCAAAACATCTCTTTCTCCATTTTCTGGTATATGCAATCGAGTATAAGGTGGTGTCACATCTTTCTCTCGGATTATTCGGAACGAATATGCATATAAATCCATTGGATTAGTTGGATTACTTTTATCTTGCGCTGAAATTTCAACTTTCACCCATTCAAGATAATCAAATTCACCGTCCCATTGGTGGCTCAAGTAATAATGCCGATCATCGCCTTCAATTTTAAATTTGACGGACTTGCCATTGATGGTTATCGAAATTGAAGTCGAATCAACTCCGGATTTATCATCGGCAATTTCTATTTTAATCATTGGACTGGGATTGACTGACGTATCGCCCGGCGCGGGATTCAACCTGACGATTTTTGGAGGAAGCTTATCTGTCACCGAATAAAATGTAAATTGAGAATCTGCAAGTGTATTCGTTTGTTTTGCCAGATCACTCACCGTTAAATTCATTTTGATTTGATCATTATAAAGAAAACCACTTTCAGGCTGGTAGATTAAGCGCAACCGATAGAGATCACCTGTAATTTTGGGCACTACTGGTTGATTATTTTTCAGAAGCATGATCGAATTCCGATCAATTCCTGACAAATCATCCACAATATCAATGATTACGTTGGTATCAAGTGGCACTTCAGTGGCTTGATCCGCCGGGTAATGGAATTCAATCCGGGGGGCAATCGAATCCCGAGTGATATGAAAATAAAAAATCGAATCTAATGGATTGGGTGGAAAGACCAGGTCATTTGCAAAAATTTTCACCGAAACCGAATCCCGCTCTCCATAAGGTGGATCGAACCGATAATAAATTTTTAAGTGGTGTTGATCACCTTCCATTAAATAGGGGATAGGATTATCATTTAGGGTAATCCGGATAGAATTGGTGTCAATTCCGGAATGATCATCAAAGAGAGAAAATGATAAACAGGTATCAGGAGCGATATTTTCAGAGAACGGTTTTGGATATAGGTTATCAATATAAGGAGGCAAACTATCCTTCTCAATATAAAAATTATAACTATCAGGCACCATGACATTCGGTTGAATAGCAAGGTCAGACGCCGCGACGACGACATTTACCGTATCGTTAAAGCGAAAGGCCTCTGGTGGGTTGTAGGTTACTGAATATTTATTGAGATCACCTGAGATAGCTGGAGTGACGCGCACGTTATTCACCCACATCGCAATGGTTGATTTGTCAACTCCCATGTAATCGTCCAATACGTCAAGCTGGATGCTGGTTGCAGGGGAAACTTTGGAGTCCCCGCGCGCTGGAATATGATTTTGTGTATAGGGGGGAACTTTATCCGGGTACATCGCTCCTAATCCTAAAAATGTACAATAGATTGCTACTTTCCCAGGCCCGATATCGGCGGGATACCACCATAAGGCGACACCACTATCATTGATGATCCTCACATCTCCGCTGGTTTTATATTCCCATTTTGTTTTAAAAATATTGCTCCAATTCACAATCGAAAATTGATCAGGTGTTTTTGCGCCATAGCCACTCAACGTGCCTTGCACTGAAAACATCGTGATGTTATTATATCCTTCGATTGCTGCCCACCATTTGGGTATATTTGGCGCAAAAAAATCCCGTTCATATTCTGAGTAAGTCGCAGTCGAGGTTCGTATCGGAGCAGCATCATCTCTGCCAAGCATTGTATCCAGAAGCATCCGCAATCCAACTTTATGGCTTTTTTCATCGGTATTTTTTATGATGTATTGCAGTTGAGCCGTATCTTCATATTTTGTTTCAGACCATTCGCTTACGACGAAGGAGATTTTCTGTTCGACTTCTAAGTTTCCGATACGCCATGTTCGGCTAATGCCCTTTTGATCGTGGGTAATATATGGATCGATGAGCAGAGTTCCTTCGTTTGACCCAAAATTGGTCTCCTTACCATCGATCCAGAGTGTTGTGAATGAAGTATAAGGATGCGGGTGTCCGAATAAAATTGGCTTGCCATTGTCTGATATTGTTTCCGGCAATCCTCCGGTAATATTCATCGTCAAATTGGTGCCGGGATATCGATCGCTCACAGCGATTTCGATGAAGTCATTGGGCAGGGTCAATTGTTTGACAGTGTTAAGTTTAAAATCAATGTTCCGAACAGTATCTTTATTAGTGATATATACTTTTGCAGCATTTTCGTATTGCGCAGCATTCTTATAAAATTGCGTATGATATTTAAGCGGATCAACACTAAAAATAAATACACGATATTCACCAGGACGCAATCCAGCTGCACAATATTCCCCATTGGGATCGCTATGGTACTCAGAGCTCCATTCCCCGGTATTCCAATCGCTCACCACCACCCACGCATCAGCAATTGGTGTCTGATCGAGATCATCAGCATAGACCTGTCCTGAAATAGCGCCCCCTTTTTGCAAATAAAAATCAATATTTTTTACAGTATCTCCAACAGTAACAACAACTGGTTGGGCGCGATCCTGGGTGCTGACGTTATTGAAGTAGGTCATCACATATCCGCCAGGGATTGAAGAAGCCTTTACAATGTGCGGACCCTGTGGAAGAGCTGGGCTGATATAGCTTCCGTCGGAATTGCTGTTGATAAACCCAAGTGAATTAAAGCTATTCGCATCAAGAAAGCCTACGGAAGAGCTAGTGGTTATTTTAGTTCCTTTATCATCGAAAATTTTCCCGGCAATGAAACCACCCCGGCTCAGATAAAAATTGATATTTCGGACATGCTGATCTGAATTTAATTTAATTAATTTTGCCTCGGATTTATCAAGCACATTATTGTAATAGGTATTCAGATAACCGAGTTTATTCTGAACCCGCACATAATATTGACCGACAGGCAAATCATCAAGCGCATAGTTGCCATTCTGGTCAGAATAGGTCATCCGGTAAAAATATGTTCCAGACGTTGCGACTGCTCGCACTTCAACGCCTGAGAGCGGCTGTTGTGATGAGTTGTAAATAAAACCGGAAATCTTTCCGTTTCCATCTGATTGCGGAAAAACAGAATGAGGGCAATAGATAGCTGCTGATAGAAAGAAAAAAAATAATGAAACACTGCGAAATAATACCTGTTGCCAGTTCATGGTCCACCTGCTGTTGTCTGCTCTGAGCTGCGAATTGGATCTGTTTATCAAGTGAAAAATATCACTCGATAAACAATGTCAATGAATTAAACGTGCCGATTCCCATGCGATAAACGTTGGTATCGGCGACTTGTCCCCTATGATCATGACATTGATGCTGAAAATCAGTGTTGCTGAAAATAACTTACTCAATCGCTCTTCTAAATCACCTGAGGGACGTGAATTAAATAACTTTACATTTACGAATGATCCTTAGTCATCGAAAAGGAAGATTGCTTTATCACAAGAGTCTCTTAATTAATTCACAGTCCTGAATAAAAAGGGTACAGTAAAAATAAGAAATGGATTAAAAAAAATCAAGACCTTTTTCCAATAAGTCAAAGATGTTATATAATCCGTCATTACGTTTTTGGAACTGCAATAAAAGTGCCAGTTTCTCCCCTGATGAGCATTATTAACCAATTTCTTAATAATCATTGCATTAATTGTTTTGCTACCATCACGCTCCCTGATTGGAAATGGCAGAAATTATGCCAGGAATCGAATCAATCTTGTTTTGGATTACAGATTAGTAATGACAAGTGGGCAGAAGCCGACCTGCCTGGCTTATTTTTAAGCACCCGTTTGTCAGAAAGAGTTTGCCAAAATGAATTATGATTTGATTAGGGATTGAAAAAGCGCTGAATAGTTGAAATCGAGGATTGTTTTGCAGCATCAAGCGTTCCCTGGAATATCACTTTTCCCCGATCGAGAAAAATGATGCGGTCGGCAATCCGCTGAATGCTTGTTAATTCATGGGTCACAATGACCAGTGTCATATTCAATAGCCGTCGCAATTTTAATAATAATTGATCCAGGGCGGCAGCAGTAACGGGATCAAGTCCGGCAGTTGGCTCATCGCCAAACAGGATTAATGGGTCCAATGCAATCGCCCGGGCTAATGCGGCTCGTTTGCGCATTCCCCCGGATAGCTGTGATGGAAGCAGGCTGCCGGCATTATCGAGCTCCACCAGGTGCAATTTCTCTCGCACCAGGCGACGAATCAGCGATGGCGGGAGGTCGGTATGTTGTTCCAGTGGGATGGCAATGTTGTCGGCGACGGTCAAAGAATTAAGCAGCGCTCCGTTTTGAAATAGTACGCCAATTTTTCTCAGAATTTTATTGAATTCAATTTCTTCCATCCACGTCACATCCTGCCCCAGGATTTCAATAGTGCCTGATGACGGTTGATAAAGCCGGATGATGTTTTTTAGCAGCGTTGTTTTGCCACAACCACTTTTGCCCAGAATGATGGCAATTTCATTCGGATAGACATCGATCGATAAATCATCCAGAACTATTTCCTCATCATATTGCGCGGTCAAATTTCTAACTTGAATGATTGGATTCATGTTAATAAATCGGTTGGTTAAAATAAAATATCAGCCCCAGAATGGAATCAGCCACGATCACAAAAAATATTGAGGCGACCACAGATGCCGTCGTTGCTTTGCCGACGCCTTCAGATCCCCCGGTAACCTTTAAGCCGAAATAGCAGGCGACGATTATAATGATCCAGGCAAAAATGACACTTTTAAACAGACCTGTTAGAACATCTTTCAGGATCAGAACCGTTACTAATTCATTGAGGAACGCAGTGGCGCTGAGCTGAAGATAAGTTATTCCAATGATAAATCCTCCCAGAATTCCAAGAAAATCGGAGAACACGGTCAACAGCGGCATCGTCAATGTGATCCCGTGAAATTTGGGAACAACCACATAGCGAATGGGATTCAGTGACATGGTTTTCAGCGCGTCGATCTCTTCGGTGACCACCATCGTGGCAATTTCGGAAGCAATGGCGGAACCGCTTCTCCCCGCGACTACAATTGCAGTCATCATCGGTCCCATTTCTTTCAGCATCGCAATGCCGATCAGATCAGCGATAAAAATATTCGCGCCGAATTGTCGCAATTGTGCGGCGGACTGCAACGCCAGAATAAAGCCAATGAGGAAGGAAATCAATCCAACGATTGCAAATGCGTTGACGCCGATCAGGACACTTTGTTGAATGAATGATCCTTCACGCTGACCTTTGCGCCGAAACAAGCCGATGATACTCCAGTAAAAAATATCAGCAATGAGAAACAGCAAATCCCCGGAATTTGTGATAGTTTTATAGACGCGTTCGCCAATCGATTCAAAGAAAGACTTTCTGATTGCTGCACTTTCTGCTGGCAAATCTACAATAGAAAAGCTGACAATGGCTTCCTGGATTTGTGGCGGAGTGTTGAGGAATTGAATGGAACGATCCGGAGCGCTAAACCTGGCTTTGATTTCATCCAGCAGCGCCACCCCTGCGCTATCGATCTTTGTCAATTCCGAAAGGTCAAAGATGATCTGTGGGACATCATTGCTTGTCATCGCATTTTTGACCTGTTCCAGAATGGATCGAATTGATGGAACTTCAAGCTCGCCAGACAGATAAATTATATTTTTCTGGATTGAAATTTCAGCCATAGTCTAAAATAGAATATACGAATACCGGAGCAACAGAATATGCTCATACTGGATATACGACGTAATTGATGGATCTTTTTTAATGCGCAAAGTATAGTCGATTGAGATATTTTTTGAGATTCGAAAATTCAGATTATTTTCCCAGTCATAAACCAATTTATTCTCTCCGCCCGATGGAACAAGCATATCCAGTTCCGAAGTTATCATCATGTTTCTTCGAATGCGATAATTCCCAATGAGCGCAGCTTCTGGTCCACGGAGAAAAACAGATGGTTTTTTATAAAAAGCAGAATCGCTGGAAGTCGTTTTTGCATACAACTCCCAGTTCAAATTTTGTCGAAATCCCATTCCGCCGCGCACATTGAAATTGGCACGAAGCGATTTGATCAACAACAAGTTAATGCCAATTCCCTCTTTCAATTCTAAGGGAGAAAAACTGGGTGACACGATAATTCGTTTGATGTTTTCATTGGTTCGTTCTAATTTCCCTTTTTCATCATAAAAAGAGATCGTCGTCGGCCTGTCATAATAATAGGTAGTTCCGAAGAGATTCGTTTCAAGAAAAAATCGCCCATAAACACCCATCCCTGGCAAAAAATAATAGATGTAAATATTTTTTAGCCGGAGATTGTCAAGATAGCTTCGGAAACTGCTTTGCTTCCGTTGCATATTCCAGCCTTCTTCCATGAGACCACGGGACAGGAAATAATGTTTTTTAGTGCTGTATTTGATATTATAATCTAATTGCGCAACGAATGCCATGCTGGTTTGTTGCTCTTCAGAAGTCACATCATTGGCGCGATTGAGTGTAAAGCTTCCGTACAGGGCACTAAAAATCGACCAATCTTTTATCTTCCGGGTTTCCGTGCCCATCTCTAAAACACCTGCGCCCATAAAATTCTTGGTTTCACTATCGACAACAATTGTGTATTGCGTCAGCTCGCCGGGCAACAGCCGGACTGTGGCAAAATTTATATAGGTATTGACATGCTCTCCTGACTTGATAATTTTGTACAAGCCTGGTTTTAAAATCCAGGTTTGGAGGTTTTCACCCAATTGTTCATCAGCGCCGTATCCAATGCCATAACTCACTCGTTCGGGAATGTGGAATATTTCGTATGATTCCTTTAGCCATTCTCGCGTTTCATCAATAATACGAATCGTTAAACCGCACCAGTCTGGCTCGATAATCCGGGTCTCTTCCGCTTGTATCTCAACGACCTTCTTTATCATCTGATCCAGGTTGCCGGAGCCGAATGTAATTGTGTAGCGATCGGGTCTCAGCCACACGCTGGTTCCCATTTTCGCCATTTTGAGGACAGAATCATTCTGGGAGATGATGTAAACTGGCTCGAAATCGGAATTGGTCATCGCAGGCAGAAACAGCCGGCCCAGCCCTTTAATATCATCCATCGCCTCCATATCCAATTGCGCTTTGGGTGAGGGCGCAATCCAGTTATAGAGCTTTTTTTCTTGCGATTGGGCAACGCCTGCTGCAAGCGCAAGATATATCATTATATAAAAGTATGCTCTTGTCATGATCATCAAATTTATTTTAAATTTGTTTGTATGGAATTTTCGTTAAAATAAATAATCATTTTTCTGATGAAGTGGTTCACTTCTTCTTCGATAATATCGCTCAATTTCTGGGCGAACAGCTCCATCTGAAAAACTGGCAGCTCTTCCACGCGATCAAATTCGTGAATGAGCAAATTTTCATAGCCGTCATACGTTCGGAGATAGAGCTTCATAGCAAGATGGGCGGCAATAAACGCTTCATGATCAAATTTTTCGATGGCTTCAATGGTGCCAATAATTTCATAATCCGGGCGTTCATCAAGGAATTCACGCTGGCAATTTTTAAATATTCCAAAGCGAGCAATATGATCTGCGATCAGATCGGATATGGTAATCTGAGGGCGGATTGCCCATAAGTTGTATCGATAATAATCCAGGCGATGGGCAGAATAGCGGACTACGATGCTGACACGGTCAAATGTCCTGGGGATTTTCATGGTTTGCACTTGAACTTTAAATGGGAAAGGCTTTGCAACCGCAAGCGTGCTGTCACGAAGAACCGGCAGGTAATCGAGAATGTAATATTGGGGTTGTATCGATGTTCGTGTCCAGCAAGAATATGCAATAAAAATAATGAACAGAACAATGCTTATTGCTTTGATCGTATGTAATAGACGCATTTTTGCTATCGCTCCCGAATTTCTTCACGCTGTGAACTTCTCAATAATAATGATGGATTTTCGCTGATCAATCGTGTAAACTCATTGAAATATTCCAGGCTTTCCCGGAGAATTTCAGCCGAGCTTAAAATATCATGCCGGCTTTTTAATATCGTTAAATCGAGATGAGTGAATGTGCGATTGGTTTGCTCCACAGTGGCAACTAATTTGGCGATGAGATCAGACAGATTTGCCTGCTTTAATTCCGTTGAGATTTTTTCTAAATTATCAACCGTTGTCACTAATTCCTGGGATTGGGTGATTTGACGAATATCATTCATCGCTAAGTTTGCCGTAACCATGAAGGTGTCTAAATGACTGGAAAATTTTTCGGCGTTTTTGATGACGCGATTGATACTTGTTTCGTTTGTATCTAACAGAGCTTGAACGATTTCAAAAGTTTTGGCAGTATTGTCGATGAGTTTAAATAGCTTCTCCTGGCGATCGGTTCTGGTCATCTCTGCGAAATTATTCAGGATGTGCTCCAATTTTTCAGAAATAACTTCCGCTTTTCCGGTGATCGTATCCACAAGGGATTGCCCCGCTTTGATGAAGGAATTCGGCGGCAAGCGCTTCGATTCATTGGTGCCTCCCTGGATTTCGATCATTTTCAATCCAGCCGCAAGGCTGAGATAATCAAGAACCGCTTCATTATCTTCCTTGATAGGAATTTTGGGATCAACCGTAATGGCAACAATGATCGAGGTAATATCCATTTCATCAATGTACATATCCTCAATTCTGCCGATCCGAAGACCGCGATATTTCACTGGCGAGCCGATCTCGAGCCCCGCGAGTGATACCTCTTTAAATCGGATATAATAGGTATCTTTTTTTTTCAATAATCGTGATCCGGTGATAACGCCGATCGCAACGATGAGGATCACCAACGCAATCGTGAGAAAAACACCTAACCGAATTTTCTGTGAGCGTGAAACCATGGAAGGAATTCCTTAAGCTGCGATATCGTTTTTTCGGACTTCTAAAATCGCCAGAAATATACTAATTTTGAATATGAAAGTCAAGCAATTGTCTGGCAGTTCTGATTTTTATATTTAAAAGACAATATTTTTCGTGATCTATGCTCAGCATTCTTCGGGTTCCAATTTTTTGACATCTCAATATTTGGTGCATCGTTAAGAAAAGTCCTTCAAATATGGTGAACGAATTATTTGTTATTGACAATTAAAATTTTATTCTTTACATTTCAAACGCATTTTTCGCAGCGCAACGAAGCTGCAAAAAGTTTCTCAACACCAAGTCACTAAACCGGCACAAAGGTCGCAAAGATAAAAATAGAAGTTGGTTTATTTTTTTGTGTTCTTAGTGATTTCTTAGTGCCTTCGTGTTTTGTTTTTTTTGCAAAAGATACTAAACGTTCCAAAATCTCATTATAAAAATAAGGAAGATTCAATGTCGAAAAAATCTATTCCTGTCCTCTTTTCACTTTTGTTGCTCATCTCGTTCTGCTGCAGCCAAACTGTTCAACAAGAAATCTTTTATGTTTCTCTTGACGGAAACGATTCCTGGTCGGGCAAGCTGTCCGAGCCAAATGGCGACCATACGGATGGACCCTTTGCTAAGCTCGAACAAGCGAATGCGATCATTCATGATCTGCAAAAATCTGATGCGGCAAATCAAAAGAAAATAACAGTGCAGATTCGCGCAGGGAGTTATCTTTTTTCAGAGTCTTTGAAGTTGGAATCCCAGCGTCATGTTACCTGGCAAAATTTTCCTGGTGAAAAAGTGGCTTTCATCGGAGCAAAACCGATTGCTGGTTTTCAACTTGTCACGGATAGAAAAATATTAAATCGGCTCGATCAAGCCAGTCAGGATAAAATTTTTGTCAGCGATCTTAAGGCTCAAGGCATCACCAATTACGGTGAAATTACCCGACGCGGCGGTCCCGGAATGGAGCTATTTTTTAATGGCAAACGCATGACCATCGCCCGCTATCCCAACGAAGGCTGGCTGAAAATTTCCGACGTGCCACAAACTGGAACGATCCTTTTCAATAAAGGATTAGATCGGGAGAAAAGGTACGATGGCGTTCCGGTTGGCCGGCATTATGGCAGGATCAACTATGATGGCGATCGTCCGGCTCGCTGGTCGAAAGAAAATGAAATCTACGTGCATGGCTATTGGACGTGGGACTGGAGCGATTCCTATCAGAAAATCCAAACCATCGATCTGGTAAAAAATGAAATCACAATTGCTGAGCCGCATCACCATTACGGCTACACCAAAAACCAGCGCTATTATTTTCTCAATATTCTGGAAGAGTTGGATCAACCGGGCGAGTGGGTTCTGGATCGGAACAGTGGATTGCTCTATTTTTATCCACCTGCTGCAATTCCAGCGAGCGAGGTTTTTGTTTCGATGTTGGATCAACCGATGGTGATTCTGCAAAATTGTAAGAATGTTACCTTACAGGGGATCCAGTTTGAATTTTCCCGAGGCAATGGAATCGTGATAAATGGTGGCAGCAAGAACTTGATCGCTGGCTGCACTTTTCGTAACCTGGGAGCCGATGCAGTCGTTATCAATAGCGGGAGCGAAAATGGGATCACCAGTTGTGATATTTACGATGTGTCGATGGGCGGAATTCAGCTCCGGGGCGGAGATCGAAAGACGTTGATTCCCGCCAATAATTTTGCCATCAATAATGATATTTATGATTATAGCCAGTGGATTCGGACAGGGCAGCTCGCGATCAATCTTTTGGGAGTGGGCAATCGCATCGCTCACAATGTCATTCATGACGCGCCGCATGGGGCGATTTATGTGCAGGGCAATGAGCACCTGCTCGAATTCAATGAAATTTATAATGTGTGTTACGAAACCGGCGATGCGGGTGCGATTCACACCGGGCGCAATTATACCTGGCGCGGCAATGTCTATCGCTACAATTATGTCCATCATTT
>JALOPY010000313.1 GCA_025453735.1 bacterium
CATCAAACGCTTTTTTTGATCCCTTCAAGCCATCAAGCGTGAGAGAGCCGATAATGTCCGCTGAGATCGCCATCGTTTCTAATTGCTGCAAGGCATGACAGGCAATCGCAGTGCTCACCTGGAGTCCATTCAGCAACGCCAGTCCTTCTTTGGCTTTCAGCGTCAAAATCGGGATGCTTGCCTGTGCCATTGCTTCAGCGCCGGTCATTTTTTTCCCCTGGAAAAAGGCTTCACCCAGTCCGATCAAAACCAATGTCAAATGTGCCAACGGAGCGAGGTCGCCTGATGCCCCAACTGATCCTTTGGCGGGAATTATGGGGATGACGCCGGCGTGATACATGTCGATCAATCGCTTCACCAATTCCAATCGCACGCCCGAAAATCCCTTTGCCAGGGAATTGATTTTTAGCAAAAGAATCGTTCGTACAATATCATCTGGCAGCGGATTGCCAACGCCAGTTGCATGACTCATCACCAAATTGCGCTGCAATTCATCAATTTTATTTTCAGGAATTGTGATATCGCTGAATTTTCCAAATCCGGTGTTGACGCCGTAGATCGTTTTCTTCTGCTGAATGATGTTCTCGACGACAGTCCGGCTTTGTTGAATTTTGGTGATGGCTGATTCAGATAATTTTATCGGAGAGCGAGTTGCCACGATTTGAAAAAGCCTGTCTATTGTGAGTGATTCTCCATCAAAAAAGCTATGTTCCATTCCAATTTCCTAAAAAAATACTCAGAGAAAATTTTGGATTATTATAGTACAATGTCCGCAATTGAAATAAATTGGCTAATAATACTAAATATTTTTTTAAGAATCAACATTTTTCAAGATGTTGCATGTGAAAGATTTTTCAAAATATCCAAATTAAAATCTTGACATTATCAAAAATATTATGTAGTTTCTATAAACAAAATATTGCTAATTTACTGCGTTTTTAACCGCCGAGATCGCTGAGTTCGCAGAGCGCTCTTTTTTCCCCACCCGGATAGGCATCTCGCTGCGATTTTTGTGACCTCTGCGGTGAATAGTTTCCACAAAATCATAGATACTATCAAAGCGGGAGTTGTTATGCGAAAGATTCTGACCCTCATCTTGCTTCTTTTATTAAACTTTGAATTGTTGGGAAATCTGAAACAATCGATCTACGTTGCAGTTCTCCAGACCCAGAGCTATACCGTCGGAGCGGCAAATCCTCCGACTGGATTATATCGCTATGACGGCGATACAACCTGGACACATCTGGGATGGAAAAATGCCCGTAATTTTGGCATTGCCGTCGATCCATCGAATCCGAGTTATCTGTTTCTCGCCAGCGGCAATGGCGCGCTGCGATCCCTCGATGGGGGACAGAATTGGAAAATCACTACCGATTGGCGGATGACTGAAATACTGGATATTGTCATGGCGCCTCAAAATACCGATCAGGTTTATCTTGCCTCTGCTTACGGCATCTGGCGAACGACGGATCAGGGCGAAACCTGGATGCCAGCGAGCCAGGGTTTGAAACCGACATTCGTCCAGACTATTGCCGTGGATCGCAGTACACCGGATCGAATTTTGGCAGGAGGGGAGGGCGGACTGTTTGAATCAATTGATGGTGCCGAAAATTGGACGAAGTCAAATATCGAAAACACGATCATTCTTGATCTTGCTCAATCGCCGAGCGCGCCTCAATATTGGATAGCTGGAACTGAGGACAAAGGCGTTTTGTTATCGGCGGATAATGGAAAATCCTGGAAATTTGCTGCCGGAAAAATTGCCAGTCAGACCATATACGCAGTTGCCTTCAATCCAGGCGATCCAAAACGCATGGCTGCCGGAGGATTTCAGACCGGAGTTTTTATCAGCTCAGATGGTGGAAATAGCTGGTCTCAACATAAGAAGGGACTTTCTAGTCTGGATATTCATGCGCTGGCATTTGATCTTGAAAAATCTAACAGAATTTGGATTGGCACACTTGGTGCGGGTATGTTTTTTTCTGATGATCTGGGCATAATCTGGACTTTTGCCGGATTGCGCGGCTCGGATGTGTGGGATATGATGATTGTTCCATCTAATGAATAGCAGATGCAAGATTTCTAAAAAATTAGTGACAGGCGAATGACTCAAGGGAGAAGCAGTGATATGAAAATCAAATTGGGAATTGTAATATGGCTCCTATTTCAATGTGCGATTCTTTCGGTTCTGACGGCGAAGCAAGGCTCCAAAAATCAGTTGTCACAAGAGATATTGAAAGAAAAACCAATCGATAAATGTCTGATCAGTAGAGTCGAAATTCATAATCCATTCGAAGCGCGGCGAGATTCGTTGATCGATTTTTTTGCCAATCGGCCGACTGGCGGCTATATCGAGATTGCCGCAAAGCTATTTGTCGGACGTGATCTGGAGTGGGCGCTGGCGAAGCTGGATACACTCATGCAAAATCCCCGCGGGGATATGTTCTGGATGTACCCGTTCATCACGGTTACGTTTGTTGGAAAAAACCGGCTGCCCGACGATATGAAACAAAAAATGCGAGACCTCTGGCGAACTTACACACCCTATCGCGGCGACACAGAAAATCATTGGGCGATGTACTATACCGCGCTCTACCTGATCACGCAGATGTATCCCAATGAACCGGGGGAGAGCTGGTTCAATGGTCGCAGTTCAGAGGAGAACTTCAAAGAAGCAGAAGAGTATCTGATTTCATGGATGGATTTGACGACCACGCTGGGACAGGGTGAATTCGATTCGCCGGATTATTTTGGCGTCTATATCGTGCCGATGGCGCAGCTTTTCGCATTCGCCGAAGACCCCAAAATGAAACAGCGAGCTGCCATGATGCTCGATTATCTCATCGCGGATTTTGCCGCCGAAAATTTGGATGGAATGTGGCTGGGCGGACACAGTCGCACCTATCCCGACCCCGTGCTGAACCAGTGGAATACAAGCGCCGCAGGAATTTCCTGGCTGCTGTTTGGCAATACGCCATTTCAAGCCCGAGGTGAATCAGCGATCCTGGCGATGAGCGGTTATGAGCCGCCAGAAATTCTCTATTACATTGCCATGGATCGGTCGCAACCTTACGTCCACAAAGAATTGAAACGAACCCGGCATCGCATTCGGCACAGCGAGGTGCGCAATGCGCCCGTCTATAAATATACTTTTATCAGAAAAGAGTATGGCATCGGATCGCTGCAAGGCGGCTTGTTGCAGCCGATTCAGCAACACACCTGGGATGTCACCTGGGCAATCGATGATCCGCGCCAAGGATTTAATACATTATTTTGTTTGCACCCTTATTCCGCAGGATATGAACTATCGATGTATTTTCCAGAAGAGATGAAGTTAATGATTCAGGGCGTCACAAAATCGAAAAATACGTATGACTCCTGGGACAAATGGACGTCGGCTTCGCCGTATGAACAGGTCTTCCAACAGAAAGATGCATTGATCGCGTTGTACAATATTCCGAAAGGAACACGATTCGAACATATTTCTGGCTTCTTCCCCAAATCGCTCACTAAACGCGAAGTTGATCCATCCGGCTGGATTTTCTGCCACGGCGGCGAGGCTTATATTGCGTATTATCCCCTTGCCAAATATCAATGGATCGAAGAGAAAAATAATTGGCGACTCCATAGTACGACATTAAAAAATGGCGCCATCGTCCAGGTCGCTCCTGCATCTGAATTTGAATCATTTGATGAATTCAAAACGAAAATTCGTGCGCTACAGCGAAAGGCGACAATCGAGCCAAAACCACTGGTGAGCTTCACGACGCTTGCAGGCGATATAATGGAATTTGCTTATGACGAAGCTCCAAAATTGAATGGAATTATTGTTGATTTTGAAGCATGGAAATTATTTGATGGACCATTTCTCTATGCGGAAAAGGGCAGCCGCATGCTCGAAATTAAATATGGCCCCATGCATCGGTTGCTGGATTTCAATAATCTGAAAATAAAAGAATGGGTTGAATAGCAGGATTGATGATTAGCAAACTTAATTTTTCTGGATTTGGCAAGGACGGCATGAACGAAGATTTATTCTTTTAGAATAAATCAAAAATTTTTTTAACAAATTGAAGGAGGATGTTGTCATGTTAAGTCAATCTAAACTTAGGGCAATTTTTACTTTTAACTTGATTGCTGTCGTTAGTGCTTTTTACTTTACTGATGCATCATCGCAATGGCAATTCAATCAGGATTTCAAAGTCAGTGATAATTATGTCGGACTTAGGGAAGGCGTGGGACCTAGAGTCGCCATGAGCAATTCAGGCAACAGTGTTATCGTCTGGATCGAAGATTATAACGAGCTCTACTACCAATTAATGGATCAAAACAACTACCATATCGGTACCAGTGTTTCAATCGCAACATCCGTAATCCCAGGCGGATATTCCATCAATGTTGGTATGAATTCGACTGGCGATTTTTCCGTGGTATGGGCGAATAAACAGACTTCGGATATTTTTTTGAAACGCTTTGACAGCAATGGAGATCCGCTTGGCGCTGAAATAAAGGTCAACGAAAATGGCATTGTGAATGAATACGATTTTCCATTGGACTATGCCATGAATGACGATGGCAGGAGTGTTGTCGTCTGGGAGAATAATAA
>JALOPY010000314.1 GCA_025453735.1 bacterium
ACCCGGGGACTGCCATCTGCCAGTTTATTTTTCAAAGGACGCTTGGCCAAGCCTGTTATGAAGGCCGATTCAAAAATCAGCGTAGTGGAGTTTTTTAAATTAAAGATTCCCAAAACAAATTCAAAACCTGTCCGACAATAGCCATCGCGTCAATCTGTGCAAAAATAATGAAATTCAACCGCAGAGGTCGCTGAGATCGCAGAGGAAGCGCTGAGTTCTTCCAGTACTGTTTGTAGAAAATGCTTTTTTTATTTAAAGATTTATACTCAATTAGGTTTAATTTTTCATTACAAAATCAAATGAATTACTGATTCCATCGCTCTGAACGATAGAATCAGAATGAAATTCTAAACCTTAATGAGTGTATTCGACAAAAAAACTCTGCGTAACTTTGCGCCCTCTGCGTCTCCGCGTTAAAACGCCTTAAGTTGAACTACCTCGATAACTGGCGGATAATTTCCACTGATCGAAATTTCAAATCCCATCTTGTTGTCTTGGATATTTGAATTTGAGTTTTATTTGAGATTTGAATATTGAAGGTTCGAATTTTAGAAATTTGAGATTTGAATATTGAAATTTAGAATTTTGCAAAAAGGGATTATTATATTTTCTACTTAATTTTGAATAGTTGGTAAAAATGCTTGACAATAAAAGTTTTTTTAATTATATTTAGGGTACATTATTACCCGTACGTCAGGATTTATTATGATAAAATCAGTTACCGAAACCCAGGAAAAAGTTTTAAACACGATAATTGATTTTATACAGGAACGAGGATTCCCGCCGACGATTCGAGAGATCATGAATTTGATGGGATACTCGTCAGTTCATAATGTGCAACGGATCCTTGATATTTTAGAAGACAAAGGCTGTATCCGAAGAAATTTGCGCGGGGGCGCACGATGCATCGAAGTAATTGCCGGGCAAAATTCCTCGAAAGAAAACGCAAAGCAATTGCCGATCATTGGCACTGTTGCCGCTGGAACCCCGTTATTTGCCGAACAAAACATCGAGGGCTATTTCTCGTTCAATACACAACTCCTGGGAATCGATGCAGATTTTATTTTACGAGTCAAAGGCGAAAGCATGAAAAATGCCCGGGTCAGTGACAATGACCTGGTGCTCGTAAAGCAGACCAACTTCCCGGAGAACAGCGACATCGTGGTCGCATTATTAGATGAAGAAGCAACCGTGAAAAGGTTCTTTTTAGAAAAAGATCAGATTCGGCTGGAACCAGAGAATCCAGACTTTCAGCCGATCATTATTAATAAAAATGACATGTACTTCAAAGTACTGGGCAAAGTAGCAGCAGTAATACATAGACTATAAAACAGGGTACACTCGTACCCCCTCAAGGAGGAAGCTATGGAAAAAAGATTTAAAAATTTAACAGACTGGAAAAAAATCTGGCAGCACTCGACTGACGTGAATGCCTTGCAGCACTCAATGAATCAAATTGACAAATTATATGAGGAAGTTCGAAATTCACTCGGACGTGTCTTAATGTCGATGGAGATGATCGAAATTCAAGAAGTTATTGAAAACCGGATTGAAGAATTGACGTCGCAGCAGAAAACAAGGGTCGCTGCTTAACTAAGAATTTTAATTCATTCATCAAACGATACATTTTTCCTTATTTGTTTTCTTTCCTCATTCCAGTGGAAGATTTAAATTTCAATCTCCTCGGAACTACCCCCTGACAGTGTCGCTCAGGGGGTTTTTTATTTTTTCCTGGCAAGCAACTTTTTTTCAACTTATCCTGTATCTATGAGCAAAGAACGACAGAGCCAATGCATGAAAGATCATTCTGATAAAGCGCTGATGGAATTGGTTGTGAATAGGAATACTGAAGCATTTAAAATTTTGTATCATCGCTACCATATTCAAATTTTCAACTTTATTCGAAGATTGGCGGGAAGACGCGAGCTTGCCCAGGATCTATTGCAGGAAACCTTCACTCGCGTTTGGTTTGCTGCCCATACTTTTGATCTCAAAAGAGGAAATTTCAAGGGCTGGATTTATAAAATCGCATTGAACACCACCCGGAATGAGATGTCGAAAAAGCAATATGAATATCATTATGAAGATTGGAGCCAAATCTGCGGAACAAATCTGGAGCCTTATCTTGCGTCAACAGATCAGCCTGATTCAAAATTATTTCAATCAGAATTGAGAGCAAAAATTGCTGAGGCGCTTGGAAAATTGAATCCGCTTTTCAGAGAGATTATTCTCCTGAAACATTATCAACAATTGAAATTCAGGGAAATTGCAGAAATAACCAATACGCCAGAAGGAACGCTGAAAGCGCGCTTTCATCATGGCATCGCTCGATTGAAGGAATTATTAGAACCATTGGAATTGTGAAATAGGAACACGTTATGGATCATCACAATAAAAATAACATTCTGGCATTATTTTATCAGGAAACGACTGGGCAGAATCAGCAAAAGTTTATGCAACATATTCAACAATGCGAAAGCTGCCAGGAATATTTGGACACCCTCAAAAAGACGGAGTCATTGCTGAATGAATGGACTGATGAAATCCCTCTGACAGATAGCTTTGATGCAATTATGCAAAATATTTCGCCCATTGCGATCCGGCCAAAACAACTACCGCCAGATTTTTCATTCAGACCGATCATTCATATTGCTTTTGCTCTTGCTTTTATTGTGATTTCAATTTATTTGGCGCAGACAAAAATTAGTCTATTGCCATTCTGGCAGTCGCTTAAAGATTGGTGGCTGGTTCAAGCATTTGGAGGTTTTGGAATCGTAATAATTCTATTTTTTTGCATTGGCACATTTATTACGCTGGCGCTTACGCCGATTCTGTTTCTCAAAACAAGACAATTTAATAATGCTATTTCTTACTGAGCTGAAGATAAGTGGATTTATAACTAATCAGGTTCAAGGTTTAAAAAGTTCCCGGTTCAAGGTTTAAGAGGAATAAAAATTGAGCTTTTTTCAAATAGCTAAAGAACAGACTGTTCTCAAGCGTGAACCCTGAACGATGAACCTGGAAACATGAGTATTTACCTGGATTTTAGAAATTCTTCTGCAAAGTAAATCGTGAGTCAAAAAAAAAGAGCATACATGGAGGCTGCAATGAACCAGACAAAAATAATTCGTAAAATCGTTTTCCCGGCATTAATCATTTTTATCGTCTCGATCGGAATCATCCTCTGCCAATTTCCGTATCGGAACTCGCAGGATAAAAAACGAGTCGAAAAATTAAAGAATCATAGTTCTGCCCTTACGCGAAAATATCAGGCTTACTTAACCAGCACTGCCCAGAAGATCAAAGCCATCCCGGTCGATCAACGCATCATCAGTGAAATCCAGACCGAAATTTTGCAGGAGAGCTCGGGAACGAAGCTTTTTCTCTGGATGAGCGACACGAATGGAGAATTTGTATTCGGCGTTCCGCCCGTGGTTTTTGATCAATTCAATTCAGCATTCGATAAATATAGCGATGTGATCCAGAAGGATGACTATTACCAGGGACGAAACGATTTTCTGATGAAGCTAATCGATAAGCATAACGAAATTGATTTTTCCGAATTTGGATCGACGGCGCCGCCTGGCGATGATCAAAATCAGTGGCGATTCTATAAGGAAACATTCGATACCTGGAATTATTCGACAAACCCCACATTGATCCTATCATCAGCCGTGGTTGCTGCCGTTGGCGAGAAGTTGGGAGAGTTATATGTAAAGATCGATGATTCGGCGAATGAGGAAAAATATTACAGCCAAAATCATATCGAGGAACGTGATCTCTTTGCGCTTCTCATCCCGATCTTTGGAGCATTAGCATTTTTTTCCGGATTATTGCTCTGGTTCCTATTGCCGACCTGGGTTTACATCGATGCACAGAAACGAGATGTGAAAAATCCGATTCTTTGGGCGTTCCTGACGCTAATCTCTTTTATTTTCGGCTTGACAGTTTATCTCATTACCCGCCCTGCCACGCTGAAGGCAGTTACTTGTCCCCAATGCGAAAAAGAATTGAACGGCACCAAAGCGTTCTGTCCCTATTGCGGATTTGATGTGTCCAGCACGATTTGCCAGCAATGTCAATATCCATTAAAACCCGATTGGAAATTTTGTCCCAGTTGTCGTTCAGAAATCAGAAAACAAACATCAGATTCGGCTGAATAACTTTCGGATTCTCGAAAAAAAACACACATACCCATAAAAAGAGCCTGATGGTGAACCATCAGGCTCAAAGATGGAAGCATCCTGAAGGATGCTACATCAACAGGACACTTGAGTGTCCTTCCATTTCTTAGCCTTGTCGTTTACGGCAAGGCGTTGAAATTTATTTCTTCACCTTTTTCGGCAGCTCGTCCATCCACTTGATGATCTTGTCATAGTTGCTTTTGCTAACATGGTAAATTAATCCGTCGTACTGCACATTCATAAAATAACCTTTATCTTTTTCATACTCTCTGCCAAAAATGACATTATGCTGCTCGCGAGTCTCTTTATCCTGAAATACGACGGCGCTGCTGCGCTGACCAAAACCATAGCGTGAATTTTTGTTCATCTCATCCAGCGGATTATTGAAGCGATCGACCACTTTTTCAGCCCGAATTTTTGTT
>JALOPY010000315.1 GCA_025453735.1 bacterium
GATTTTCACCTGATTTTGCCGTTGACGAGACCAAAATGCTATTCAATATTCAGTTAAATAGTATCTAATTTGTTTGCTGTCGTTGATTTAAATGGAACATTGCCAAATTTTTTATGGTTTAATAAATCGGAATTAGCACTAAAAAATTTTAGGTTATTTGCGTTTTAAGGTGGTTTGTTTTGTAATCAAATTGAAGCGTGGATTTTGATAGTTCTTTTGAAATTGTTACATTTGGCAATTGATTTGAAACGTCAAAACCAATCACTTTTGTTAATCTCAATCAGAAAAGCACAAATAAAAATTCAAAAACTGATAAGGAGGATAGCAAAATGAAAAGCCGAACTCGAATTAGCAAATCATTAATTGTTTTGATTCTAACTGCTCTTTTCATGGTTTCTTTCTCTGCTTCTGTGCATGCTGCGTCAGAAGCTGCTGTTCTGTTTCTGCTTATTTCCCCATCACCTTTAGCGAATGGCATGGGCGAAACTTACGGGAATATTGCTTCAACTGATCCAATGGCATCGATCTTCAATCCAGCCTATCTCGGAATTTTTTCTAAAAGCCAGAATTTTGGACTTTCCTATTCAAAAGCAAATTGGCTGCCAAAAGTGACGAATGATTTATACCACAAAAGCTTTTCACTCAACTTCGGTTATACATTTAAAAATGTACCGGTAACGCTTGGTATTGGCTATCACCATGTCTATTTCGATTTGGGTAAACAAGTTTTAATGAATGAATTTGGCGACGCAATTGAGACGTTTGAAAGCCATGAAAAAGCAGATGTGATCTCATTCTCAGCTTTATGGGATTATTATATCCTGGCAAGCGTCGGCTTCAGTTACAAGTTTATTGAATCCAATTTAGCGTCATTTCGTGAAGATTCCGGGATGGGAGATGGCAAAGCTTCAGCCAAAGCTTACGACTTTGGTATCGCTCTCAAATTCCCTGTATTTGATATTTTAGCAAAAAAAACAAATCGTCAAATCTATGCTTTGCCACACGTCGCGCCCTTCCTGGAGCCGGGCTTGTCCTATAGCGTAACCAATATTGGCGATGAAATAACTTACACAGATGAAACACAAGCCGATCCCTTACCCAGGACGGTTTTTACCGGCATCAATATCGCGGCAGGTTTAAAATATGAAAATACCAATCATCCTTTCAATATTCTGTCATTTCGGTGGGCACAAGAAGCAAATGATTTGCTTGTAGAGAGGGCAGGAGAAAATATCAAATATTCATCAGGATTCAAAGATATCGATTTTGTTGAGAATGTTCTACTGGGCAAAAGCAATGCAAAAATTATCACGAATAACGGATGGGAATTGGGTTTTGCAGAGATATTTTACTTAAGAAAAGGTGACTACCAGGACTTTGAAGGAAAAGTAAAATTTGATACTGATGGGTGGGGTATAAATTTTATGCAACCGATTCGTTTATTGCTTGATTTTACGAATTTTAAAATTGAAAATGGAATATTTCGTGCCCTCGTAGATAATCTGGATGTCGAGTTCCATCGTTCCAAGTTTCAAGCAGAAAAGGAGCATCCTCTCGATAATATCGAATTTAATGGACTTTCTTTGAAACTGAAAAATATTTTTTCATGGTAATCAATGAGGTTTTTTTCCATTGTGAAAATGTAATTACACTCATCACAATCGTCTATGGTCTCATGTCGACTGACTTTTTTTCAGCCTGAATTTAAACCTCTTTTAGGCTGGAAAGAAGGTCTCTGCCGGCGCTGGTTTCGCTTTGTAGTAATTTTAGGAATAGTTCAGATCGAAAATATTACTTTCATGCATAGCATCTTTCGGAGCATTCAAAACGCTTATCCAGCAGATAATAAAATCCCCCCAAAAAAATTCCAATAAAATCCTTGCAAATTTGAGAAAAATTTTTAAATTTGAATGACATTTTTTTGAAGCCACTTTCGAAGAGAAATAATATTTCTCAGCGCATTTCATGAATAACCAAAACGGACATTTTTTATGAACGAAGAAAAGCATTTTCAAACCATTGCTGAAGAGCAGCAGATTAAAATCTGGCAGGTGCAAAAAACAATCGAATTGCTGGACACAGAAAACACCGTGCCATTCATCGCCCGGTATCGCAAAGAGATGACCGGAAATCTAAACGAGGAACAGATACGAGCTATCGAGGATCGGGTTCGCTCCTTGCGAGTGCTGGATGCGCGAAAAGATACCGTGCTTAATTCCATTGAAAAACAGGGCAAGCTCACCCCCGAATTGAAACAAAAAATTCTCGATGCCACCAAATTGCAGGAAGTCGAAGATCTCTATTTGCCCTATAAACCGAAAAAGCGCACCCGCGCCACCATCGCCAAAGAAAAAGGGCTGGAGCCGCTCGCTGATCTCATGTTGCAATTAGCGACGGATGTCGAAGATTACAACGCGCTGGTCGCTTCGTTCATAGATGAAGAAAAGGGAGTTCATAACGCCGAAGAAGCGCTCGCTGGCGCGCGGGATATTTGCGCGGAAAACATTTCCGACAATGCCGATATCCGAAAAGTGATTCGAGCGATCTTCCAGGAAAAAGGAGTCATTACATCGGAAGCAAAGGTGAAGGAAGAGGTCGGCAATTACGAGGTTTATGCGGAATTTTCTCATCCAGCCAAAACCATTCAATCTTACCAGGTGCTTGCCATCAATCGCGGGGATAAAGAAGGATTTTTAAAAGTGACGGTCGAAGCGCCGGTCGATGAATGCATTGCGGAAATCGAAAAATTATACTTCGTGAATGACATATCGCCGTTTCTGCCTGAATTAAAAACCGCGATTGCGGACTCGTATCAACGGCTCATCGCTCCATCGATCGAGCGGGAAATCCGCAGCGAGCTAACCGAAAAAGCCGATGAACATGCGATAGAAATCTTTGCCAAAAATCTGAGGAATCTATTGATGCAGCCGCCGATTCATGGCGCAACGATTATGGGCATCGATCCTGGCTTTCGCACCGGCTGCAAAGTGACCGTTATCAACCCGACCGGGAAATATCTGGAAGGCGTTGCTATTTATCCGCATGAACCACAAAAGCAGTGGGAACAGGCAAAGACGACTCTTTTGGAGTTGTGCAAAAAGCATAACGTCCAGATTATTTCAATCGGAAATGGCACCGCTTCACGGGAAACGGAGAGCCTCGCAATTGAAGTGATTGAAGATTACGAAGGAGATCTCTCGTATATTATCGTCAATGAAGCCGGCGCTTCGGTGTATTCAGCATCTCCATTAGCAAAGGAGGAATTTCCTGATCTCGATGTAGCGATGCGAGGCGCGGTGTCCATTGCCCGGCGCTTGCTCGATCCATTGTCCGAGTTGGTCAAAATCGATCCGAAATCAATCGGCGTGGGTTTGTACCAGCATGATGTCAACCAATCAAAACTGAGCCAGATGCTGGATCAGATTGTGGAGTCGTGCGTCAACTTTGTCGGCGTGAATTTGAATACCGCTTCCAAGGCGCTGCTCCGGTATGTGGCAGGTATCAATAGTCGGGTCGCTGAAAACATTGTCGCGGCAAGAAACGATCAGGGGGAGTTTAAAAATCGCCAGCAATTGATGGACGTGAAAGGCATGGGGGATACCGGATTTACGCAATGTGCGGGATTTTTGAGAATTCCCCATGCGGAAAACTTTTTCGACATGACCGCGGTGCACCCCGAATCCTACTCGGCTGCGGAAAAATTGCTGAAAGAATTAGAGTTGGACAGCACTGCAGTGCGCGGACATGGCGAGCTGCTCGAACAAAAGATGCGCTTGAAAAAACTTTCGGTGAAACAATTAGCTGAAGTTTGTGGAACAGGGATTCCCACGATGGAGGACATCATCGAAAGTCTTGCCAAGCCCAATCTCGATCCGCGCGATGAGCTGCCCAAGCCGATCTTTCGTCGTGATGTGCTGAAAATCGAAGACCTGAAAGAGGGGATGGTGCTGCAGGGAACCGTTCGCAATGTGGTCGATTTTGGCGCATTTGTGGACATCGGCGTGAAGCAGGATGGGCTGGTACATAAAAGCCAGCTTGCGAAAAGATTTGTAAAACAACCAACCGATGTGGTGAGTGTGGGACAGAATGTGAAAGTGAAAGTGCTTTCGGTCAAGCCTGAAACAGGCAGGATTTCGTTGTCGATGATTGTTGAGAATTAGCATGGTGATGTGACCGTCACCTGCGAGGTGACGGTCACATTTTAAAAAGAAAATTTTATTGTCAGAAAATATGGCCACAAAAGAATCATTCCTTCAACAACTCTCTATGTTGGATCAGAAACTCTTATCAGAATTAAGTACGCCTAATAAAATTCAATTATTTTTAGATGAGCTGACGTACAGCGCGGATGAGTTCTATCGCTGTCCCCGTCGCGTGCTGCACGATCGCAAAGCACATTGTTTTGATGGCGCTTTGTTTGCGGCAGCGGCATTGCACTTTATCGGTTATCCTCCCCTAATTCTCGATCTGGTGCCAAATGATCGCGATGATGATCATCTTCTCGCTTTGTTCAAAATGAATGGTCATTGGGGCGCGTTGGCAAAATCCAATTTTGTGGGACTGCGATTTCGCGAGCCAATCTATCGCAATTTGCGGGAACT
>JALOPY010000316.1 GCA_025453735.1 bacterium
GACCTAAAATCATGACCCTCAGCATCATGCCATGTACATCTTAAGCATCTTATTAGTGGTATTCAATTTAGAAATGTCACTTAAAGTTGTTCTGGCATATGTATTAGCTGTCATCAGCCATTTGAATTGAAATTTCAAATGAGGAAGCTGCTTTTTTACCACAAAAGACTATGCCTCCCTCTTTAGTGCCACGTTTATTACTACTCCATCATTGAATTGGTGAATTGTTATGTTTTATGACTCTTTACTCCATCTCCCAAAATGGGTGGTGCAGACCAGGTTGTTCGTTTTTTGATCTGAGGTTTTGCAGAAGGAAACTTGGGTCAATCATAAGGTGGCATCCAGACATGAATCAAAAATCGAAAAATCAAAGGTTATGAGTCTGATTATGATTTGTATTTTGACATTTTTTATCAAGTCGGAAGTTCGCTTTTTTAGTCATGGATGCACCAACTTTTTGGGGGTGCATCCGTGACTAAAAAATCAAATCAGTGATTCAATTTTTTTGAGCGATCTGATTGGCTGATTCCATGTCACAAGAATGTCCTAGTTCAACATCTCCCTCTGAGATGCAGCAGAAAAATGTGACGCAATGCACTGAACATTGTCAATCATCCTTGTGCTGCATGTAATCTTGCTGCTTCTTTTTTCTCAATCCCTTGACAAGTAACCTTTGCAGCAGAAAAATCTAATGTATTATTCAACGATAGCGTATCACCGTTCCACTCGAAGATGAGTACCTTCCTTTTTAGGCCAATGATCACTTCATCTCTGTTATTATTATTAATATCGCCTGCTGCAAGTGAAGTTACCTCTGAATAAGTTGTTTGACCTGTCCAGAGCAAAACTAATTCTTTATTTTTCCATTGAAAAATTTTTATATAGCCATTAAAAGCCATTTCTTGTTTATTCCATTCCCCGTCTACATGTATTAATTCAGCAGTTCCGTCACCTGTCACGTCGCCAATCGTATTTAACTTTGAGCGTCCTAATATGTCGCTCTTAGGATTTTTAACTTCATCGTTCAAACTGCCCTGCCAGACGAGCCTGGCATGAAATGATTTTTGCTCATGTTTTGTGGTCTGAGTCATGCAAAATTCTTCCAATTTTGGAGAATCTAATGTGTTTTCTTTTTCAGTTTGCTTTTTTTTACCAAATCCCAAAAAACCTATCAGGATTAAAAGCAGCAAGCTTATTTTTATTTGATTATTCGTAGACATTGGCAATCTCCTTTGTCTAAAACTTCACATGATTCGGATTCGCCAAATAATACCACCAATTATTAAAAATTCCATTCATCTGTCCATCGGTTTTCGGAAGATGCCTGAACCACCATTTATGATGCTCCCGCATATCACCATTGCCCCACTCTTCACAATTGACTTCCCTGGTGATTCCTCTAAAATTGGGAAAATTGTACCAATCATCACAATTGCTCGTGACGAATCGCGTGTTGCCCCAGTCATAATCCTTTTCACTATTGGGCGCAAAATGGACATTTCCGCAATTTGATTTTCCCGATGCAATTTTATCATAAAGGGTGAATTGGTGCCAGAGATTTTTTTCTTCGTGAATATTTCGAAAGACGTGGGTCATCACCGATTCCGTCTTATGTCCGAAATCTTCCAACATACAGCCAACTTCCCGCTCATAATTAAACCCATAAGTGATAAATCTTAGGGAGCATTGCTCAGTATTTGGAACGGGATCGGAATTGCAATAAAACGCTCCCTTCCCTGCCATAGTAGTCTCCCAGAAACCAGAATAAGGGAAGGTGAAGCACCAGACTTCATCGATTTCACCTTTCACGACAAGGTTGAAAATCTCGAATTGCTTGAAAATCGCATTATAGTCCACAGCGTCTGGTTGATGAAATCCAGCGCGCGTCCGCCAGCATTTTAAAAATGTTTCATCGTTATAGCGAAAGCCGTCCAGTTTGATTGGGTATTCATCCACCTCAACTCGCTTTGCGATTTGATAGTCCAGATACCCATTGCTCACTTCAAACAAATCGGCTCGATAGACTTCCGCCAGCGAATCGGGATCGTTCCAATTTAAAACATCGGTTAGTCGCTTATTGCCTTCGGATTCGATGATGGGATTAAAGATGATCACCAGAACTTTAGAACTCATCTTTTCAGGAATTTGCGTCGCTGAAGAACAAAGATAATTTCCCAAAAGAATCAAAAAAATGCTTGGCAAAAAATATCGAATTTTCATTGGCTCACCTTTAATTTAGATTTGGAATTTTTTTTACTGTCCAACGACATGCAGTTTCATCAAATTGGCGGTGCCTTTTACATAAATTGGTGCGCCCATAAGGATCACAATCACATCCCCTTTTTTTACAAATTTTTTCTCCAGCATGATTTTTTCTGTGTACTGAATGATCTCATCAGTATTATTAAGAAAATCCATTTTTAACGCGCAAACTCCCCAGGAAAGATTTAGTTGACGCTGGACAATTTCGGAAGGTGAAAAGGCAATGATATTTGTTCTGGGACGGTATTTTGCCACCATTCGCGCTGTGAAACCGGACTTGGTGAAAGCAACAATCGTTTTTATTCCCAAATATTCTGCTGCTTCACATGCGGAGTAACTAATGGCATCGGCTATCGAGCTTGTTTTTTCGGCATGTGCGATCTGCTGGCAATGTGATGTTTGCTCTGCCTCAGAAATGATCTTTGCCATGGTTTTAACCGTGGTAACCGGGTAATTGCCCGTCGCGGTTTCAGCGGATAACATCACCGCGTCTGTCCCATCGAATATCGCATTGGCAACATCAGATACTTCCGCCCGGGTCGGGCGCGAGCTATTCCTCATGGATTCCAGCATTTGCGTTGCGGTGATGACAGGCTTGCCCTTTTGCACTGCCAATCGAATGATCTGCTTTTGCAGCGAGGGCACTTTTTCTAACGGCAATTCCACTCCCAGATCGCCCCGCGCGATCATTACTCCGTCGGATACATTGATGATTTCGCTGAGGTGTTTTAGCGCTTCTGGTTTTTCAAGCTTAGCGAGCACCATCATTTCTTTGTTATGCTGTGCGATTATTTCCTTCACCTCTAAAATATCATCGGGATTGCGGACAAACGACAGTGCAATGATATCGACTTCATGCTTGATTCCAAAAAGAAGATCGTCGCGGTCTTTTTCAGTAAAGGATGGCTGGCTGATGTTTATCCCTGGAAGATTCATCCCTTTGTGATCCGACAATGTACCACCTTCAATGATCTGACAGATGACATGATCAGCCTTGATCTCTTTAGCTTTTAGTTGAATCAACCCATCATCCAATAAAATGATGTCGCCAATCTGAACATCTTTGGGCAAATGTTGGTATGTTGTCGCGATGAGATGATTATCGCCAATGATGTCATCCGTTGTAAGGACAACTGTTTGTCCTTTTTTCAGTTCTACAGCACCGTTTTGAATTTTACCAACCCGCAACTTCGGACCCTGCAAGTCCTGCAAAATCGGAATTGGTTTATTTAAATCCGCTGCAACTTCGCGAACGATCTGGATCATCTTTCGATGGTCATCGTGACTGCCATGGGAAAAATTCAATCTCGCCACATTCATCCCCGCCTTGATGAGAAGCGTTACTACTTTTTTTGAATGTGTTGCTGGTCCAAGGGTGCAAATGATTTTGGTCTTTCTCATTCCAAAGTCCTTTCAAGAATGTATCGCTAGTGTTATCGAATTCTTTCTAATCGAGTTCCGTCTGTCCTGAATACCACAGCCCCGTTCACGTCGGTCCGGATTGTCTTAATTCCCAAACTATTCAATCGCTCCAGAACCTCGGAATTTGGGAAATTGAATTTATTATTTTTTCCGACCGAAATAATAGCATATTCCGGTGCAACGCATTGCAAAAATTCTAAAGATGAAGAAGTCTGGCTTCCGTGATGGGGAATTTTTAATACATTTGCTTGCAATAGATTTCCATAATTCAATAGAAAAGTTTCTGATTCGACCTCTATATCCCCGGTAAACAAGAAACTAATTTTTCCATTGCTGATTTTTAGAACGATCGAGCTATTATTAAAATTAGCATTTTTTGCTCCAGGAAATGAGCGAGTGGGGTGAAGGACAAATAATCCCCAATGTTCCGATTCAGTTAAGCGATGCCCCGCATTGATTCTCTCCAGGGGCAAACCGAGGCTGTCAATGATCTGGCGATAAGTTGAGCAGACCGCCGAAGCCTGGTAAATTCCATTGTCATAAATTTTATTCACCGGTATATTCCGGAAAATTGAAGCCATCCCGCCAATATGATCAACATCAGAATGCGTAAGAACTACAGCATCGAGTCGGCGAATTTTTTCGCGCTTCAAATAGGGAATAATAAAAGTTTTTCCGGCATCGAAATTTTCAAAACATGGACCCGAGTCGATCAATAAATTTTTGCCATCAGGAAAAGTGACCAACGCGGCATCGCCCTGTCCGACATCAAAAAAAATCACCTTCATCCATTTGTCATTATCAAGAATCGGCTGCCATGCGCATAATAAAAAAATTATCAAGGTCGAAAATATAAGCGCCTTTCGGCATATTTTTTTATCGGCGAAAGCATTAAATGGACAATCGCGGAAAATTTGAATTGTCCGAATTTTTCCAAAATTCGAACCAGCGAATCAAGAATCATCGTATTCGTATTGGCATAAAATTGAGCCAGGGAAATCGAAAACAGTGAAAAGAACAGTGACAGCAAGCCAAGCGCGATGATTATCCCCAGCAAAGGGATCACCAACAGGTTCATTAAAAATGAGATAATAGAGAACCTGTGAAAATAATATGCAACCAATGGCAGCGTGCCAAGCTGGGCAGATAATGAAATCAAAAATAATTTGCCTAAAAAATCGCCAATGCTATGCTCCGACAATTTACGAAAAAGAACAGATTTGTCAAAGAGGAATTTCAAGCGCTGGTATAAAAATACGATCGCTATGACCGCCATAAAGGATAGTTGAAATGACGCCTGAAAAAGTTGTTGGGGATTGATGAATAAAATAATTAGCGCAGCAGCGGAAATGACATTAAGCGAATCAGTTTGGCGCTGCAATAACCGACCGATCAGAAAAATTCCCGCCATCAGTGATGCCCGGACAATTGGCGCCTCAAACCCGATAATCATGTCATAAATAATCAGACAAATCAGAACGGCAATGATTCGACCTTCATACGAAAAACGAATGAGACTGAATATCGTGAAGAAGATAAAAATGATATAACCAACGTGAAGACCTGATATTGCCAATGCATGAATAACGCCACAATTGATGAACGCTTCTTTCAGCTCAGGAGAAATTTCACCCCGCTCGCCCAGGAGC